>CAJVYO010000204.1 GCA_913009515.1 uncultured Methylococcaceae bacterium | reverse complement strand
TCATTTTGTATGACAAATAAAGGCGTATTCGCACCAGAAAATCGCATAATTTGCTGCTTACTATTATAGTAAAGAATACCGCCATCAAAGCCTGCATTTGAAACAGAATCAATGCTTTCTTGTTTCAATAAATGTTTAATCGATCCATTAAAAATACTTAATAATTTAGCAGGGCTGATAATTTTATCTTTATGTATATTTGCCATCATCTGACGCTCAACGGCTTTCACTAACATAGTGACAAATGCACCCGGTACGCCATGACCTGTACAATCAATGACCATAATCACCAATTCATTCTCATTAATTTTTTCGACTAAATAAATATCCCCACCCACAATATCTTTAGGGTGCCAAATAGCAAAAAAATCAGCAAAATATTCACGAAAAATATTATTGTCAGGAATTAAAGCCCCTTGAATTAAAGAAGCATACTCAATTGAATCACGGGTATGTTTATGTGCTTCTCTAATTTCATTTTCCATTGATTTTTGTAGACTAATATCAATGGTCATTCCCATATAACAAGCTTCATTGTTATAGCTAATCGGAATAACCGAGAGTAAACCAATAAATTTTTTGCCTTTATTGGTAGTAATTTCCTCTTCAAAACTTTCAACTTTACCTGTTTCAGTCAATAATTTAATAATCGGCTCAGAACCATGCTTTAAGGTATAGACATCATCAACAGCTATATCAATAAAATCAGCTTCTGTCCTTTCATACAATGCTTGAGCAATACTGTTTGAATAAACTACCACTCGCCGCTTAATAGAGGTAATTAAAACTGGAAATAAAATATTCGCTAAAATTTGCTCAATATTTTTCTTTTCAAAACTCAACGCTAATTTTGAGCGTTTACTCTCTTCCATTTCCGTGAGTAACAAAGCATTTTGCTGACTGACTTTAGAAATCATATGATTAAAGCCATTAAATAAAATACTAAACTCATCATTATTCTGATGAGTTATCGTCACGTCATATGAATCTGTACTTTCAACACGCTCCATTGCTGATTTTAATTTTAATATAGGCTGGGTAAAGGTTTTTTGTAATTTAAACGCCAGTAATATCACTAAACATAAGGTGATAACCGCCACAAGAGATTGTACTATTAATTGTGATAATAAGGTTTTTTTGAGTAAATTGACATCAGAAATAATAATGAACATGCCATAAAATTGTGTTCCATTCACAATAGGCTCACCAATAATGATATGTTGCATATCAACCGACTGGAAAGCCTCTATGTTATTGTGCTTTTGTTGCAGGTTCTTGATGATAGTCTTTAAACTATCATGTTTACTTTTATCTTTGACGTAAGAAGCAAAAATTTTCTTATCTTCCGTTAAAAAATAAGCCGCTTCAATATTCGCATTAAAATGAAATGTAGACATAATCGTGGTTGCACTATCACTGTCATCAAAATCAATAGACGCTTCTAAACCATGTCCAATCACATTAGCCAATTGAGATAGCTGATGGGTTACTCGATGTTGATTATCATAAAAAGTATAAGCAAAAATAGCAATGGATGATAAAAACATTGCTGTTAATGCACTGAAGATAAACGCACGAATTAAGCGTGATTTAATCGAATAAAATTTTTCTGCCATACTTTAAAATTCAAATGTTGTTCTTAAATAATAATATCCGCCACTGTAACCAAAGGGTGAATATCGAGAATACGGTTTAATACCGTCGCTTCCATATTGCACATCATTACGATGTTGCCATTTATTAGGCATTTCACTAAAAATATTATTACCACCAATGGCAACTTCTAAAGAATCCGTAATGTTATATGCTATATCTAAATCAACCGTCCAGCGTGCTGCAAAATTGTAAGCGATATTATCTAACACCTGTTGATACGTGCCAAACCGATTTACATTCACCGTAAAATCAAAATCATTAATTTGATAGTTTGTTAGAAATTTTAAAGATGACTGCGGTTGCCCATGTTCCATACGTACAATTTGTGCATAAGAATTATCTAGCGTAATACTGGGATCATTAAATTTAACGACTTTATTGTGACTAAAATTATACCAAATACTAAACTCAAATTTACTCTCATTATCAAACTCTCGTTTATAATTAAATTTAACATCGACCCCTTGCGTTTCTGTATCAACGGCATTGGTAAAATAACGGGCTTTTTCTATATTGTACTGTGCACTCTGTGCTTCTGAGACTCTAAACTGATTAGAGAGCATAATACGATTATCAACCTTAGTATAAAAATAATCAATCATAAAATAACTATTTTGAGTCGGTTGATAAACACTGCCAATCGAAAAATGAAAGGACGATTCAGGGCTTAATGCTTTTGCACCCAACACTTGCGATAAGGGATGTGAGCTAGGAAAAGTGCCTTGAACTGAAAGTCCATTCGTATCTGAAAATGAAGAACTATGTGAATAATGACTTTGTGCTAATGAAGGAGCTCTAAACCCTGTACTCCCTGATGCACGCAATAAAATACGACTACTCACCTTATAAGCACTCGCCAACTTAACATTAAAAGTATCGCCAAAATCGGAATAATCCTCAAAACGCCCTGCCACTTCTAAAGATAAATCTTTATTCACCTGATAAGTGCTATCTAAATAAAACGCATAACTGTGGCGACTACTATCAGTTTCATTTTCAGGTCTAAAGCCTGCTAAACCTTGGGTACCGGTTTCAGTATAGGCATTAAATTCACCAGCAGTAATACCATAATTTTCAAAACGATATTCAATCCCAGCTGCCACATTAAAATCACCCCATGTTTTTTTAAGGCTCGCGTTAGTGGTATTTTGCGTAAAATTTAACTCACCATTATCAAATTGTGTCGGTGAACTTGTGCCTAAACTATAATTAATCGTGTCACTGACATAAAAATGAAATTGGTTATAACCATACACATTGCTTATATCCCAAAAATAGCCATCACCCATTTCACCATTAACACCGAATGTCATTGAATAATCTAATACCTGAGCATTAATGATGGGTAAAAAACCATTGGGATAAATACTTGCTGCAAATGCTTTGCTTTCATTATCGGGTTCAGGACTTCTAAAAAAGGCACTCGCATCACTATTACGGTAATTAAATAAAATATCGGTATAAAAAACCAGATTATTTTTTTGTGGAATTTCACTATTAAACGTAAATAAATAATTTTCTGCTTCAGGTTTACCCACACGAGTAGGTGTATCTGAGCCAGTACGTTGAGTATCATCTTGTGCTTTAATGGCAACTGTTAAATTAGCAAAGCCATCATATTTTAAGGGCAAGGAATAAAAACCATCAACATACACCTGTCCGCCATCACCTTTACCCTGTATGCCTGTATTTAAGCTAAGACTATTTTTATGACCTGATTTTTTCAAGGTAATATTAATCACTCCTGCAATCGCATCAGAACCATATTGAGCCGCTGCACCATCACGTAAAATTTCAATGGTTTCAATAGACTGTACTGCGACTGTATCTAAATCAACACCACTGCTTCCACGCCCTATCGTACTATTAACATGCAATAATGCTCCGGTATGCAAACGCTTACCATTGACTAATACTAATATTTGGTCGGGACTCATACCGCGTAATGTAAATGCTCTTACATGGTCGCTACCATCAGCAACCGCTGTTTCAGGCGCATTAAAGCCAGCCACAAAATAACGTAATACATCGGTTAAAGACGTTAAACCTGAGCGGTCAATTTGATCAAAGGTAATCACATCTAACGG
>CAJVYO010000203.1 GCA_913009515.1 uncultured Methylococcaceae bacterium | reverse complement strand
AACAAGATACCAATGCGTATTACGCGTATAGTCAAACTATCACCGAATATCAAATCGCCGAGCTACCCGAAATAGATATTGACACCCTTGGACAACAAACCATTCAAGGCTTAACGATCACTATCCTTGATTCTGTACAGGATTATTCAGCATTAATGGCATCACTGTTTGATTTTGATTTATTAAAACAGGTTTTAAGTTCGGAAAAATTAACACTGCGTTTTGATGCGATGCACGCCATCACCGGCCCTTATGCCACGCATATTTTTGAAACCCTACTTGGTGCACCGAAAGGTTCTGTGATTAATGGTATCCCCCTAGAAGATTTTGGCGGCCATCACCCCGATCCTAATTTAACGCATACTAAAGAATTAGCAGAACTCATGTTTACCGACAAAGCACCTGATTTTGCAGCGGCTTCAGATGGTGATGGTGATAGAAATATGATTTTAGGCAACAATATTTTTGTCACCCCCAGCGATAGTCTCGCTATTCTTGCCGCCAATGCCACCTTAGTCCCTGCCTATAAATCAGGTATTAACGGTGTTGCACGCTCAATGCCCACTAGCCAAGCCGTTGATAGAGTCGCAAAATCACTGAATATTCCTTATTTTGAAACGCCGACTGGCTGGAAATTTTTTGGTAATTTACTCGATGCCGGTAAAATAACCCTCTGCGGCGAAGAAAGCTTTGGCACCAGCTCTAATCATGTGCGTGAAAAAGATGGTTTGTGGGCGGTATTATTTTGGCTGAATGTTGTGGCAAAAAAATCACAATCAGTACAAGAAATCGTTAACGCTCATTGGCAGCAATATGGACGTGATATTTATAGTCGCCATGATTATGAAGCCGTCGACAGTGAAATCGCTAATGGTATTATGAATCATCTACGCCAACAGTTAAGCAGCTTAGCGGGTCAATCATTTAACGACTATTGCGTAGACTATGCCGATGAATTTAGTTACACCGACCCAATTGATAACAGTACCAGCTCACAACAAGGTATTCGTATCGGCTTTACCGATGGTTCACGCATTATCTTTCGTTTATCTGGCACCGGAACAGTCGGAGCAACCTTACGCATTTATATTGAAAAATTTGAAACCGACCCCAACAAACAACAGCAAGATCCACAAGATGCATTAGCCGTGTTAATTGAACTTGCCGAACAATTTTGTGAAATAAAAAAACGCTCAGGACGATTAAAACCGACTGTCATAACTTAAAAAAATAAAAATTATGATAAAAAAAATCAAAGTATCTCACCTAAGAAAAGGCATGTTTATTCATGGTCTTAATTGCAGTTGGCTAAAACATCCTTTTGCAAAAAATCAATTCGTACTGAAATCTGAAATCGATATTCGAAAAATTATTGATGCGGGTATTAGAGAAATTGAAATAGATACCGGTAAAGGACTTGATGTTTTTGTTGAAAAAAGAAAAGCTGAAAATCAAATTTTGCGGACTGCTATTGATGAAAAGAAAGCCGCAAAACCAGAAAAAAAGGTATTAAAAATAACCGCAAAAGATGAAGAGCAACAAGCTAAAGTCGCTTTTGCGGAAGCCGGTTTTCTTATTAATGACATGATGGCTGATGTTAAAATGGGCAAACAAATTGAAATGGAAGCCGTTAATCCCATCATGGATCAAATGAGCAAGTCGATTTTACGCAATGAAAATGCCCTGCTTGCTTTAACGCGTATTCGCATTATGAATAAATATACATTTGAACACTCGGTTAGTCTCTCAGTGTTATTAATGACGTTTGCAAAAAGCATGAAGCTGTCTGAAAAAGACATTAAAGATGTTGGCACAGGTGGGTTATTACATGATATTGGCAAGACATTAACCCCCGACCATATACTCAATAAACCCGCCAAACTCACTGATGAAGAATTTGTGATTATGCGTCGCCACGTCGAAGATAGTCGCGATATATTAAATAAAACCAAAAACTTACCACAAGCCGCCATTGATGTGGGTGCCTTACATCATGAACGCTATGATGGTACAGGTTATCCCGATGGCTTAAAAGGTGATGAAATCAGTATATACGGTCGTATGGCAGCGATTGTTGATGTTTATGATGCCATTACCGCGAATCGCTGTTATCACAAAGGCAAGGAACCTTCTGTGGTGTTAAAATTATTAATGCAATGGAGTGGCGGACACTTTGACCCACTCTTAGTGCAAAAATTTATTCAAGCTGTCGGTATTTATCCTCCTGGAACCTTAGTGTTATTAAATAATGGTTTATTATCAAAAGTAATGGAGGCAGACGGTAATATCTTAAAACCTATTGTTGAATGTTTTTTTAGAGTTAAAGATCGCTCTTATATTACCCCTGAAATTATTAATTTAGCTAAAAGTCCCATGATAAAAATAGCCAGTGTTGAATCTTATGCTCAATGGAATTTAACCCCTTAACCCTCTACCCAATTAGATATTATATTATGAAAACAGTTGTTATCACCGGAGCTAATCGCGGCCTAGGCTTAGAATTTTGTCGTCAATATTCACAAGCCGATTGGCAAGTGATTGCGTATTGTCGTCAACCTGAACACGCTGATGAGCTAAATGCACTCTCCCAAAACTACCCGAATTTGCATATCTTCGCTTTAGATGTGACCGACCACGATAATATTGATGCGTTGGCCGCTGAACTCGAAACGGACATCGATGTATTTATTTCCAATGCCGGTATTTATGGCGACACCGTAGGACATGGCTTTGGAAATTTAGATTACACCGCATGGCAGCATACTTTAAATACCAATGTCATCAGTGCAATGAAACTCGCTGAAGCTTTTAGCCCGCATTTAGGACGCGGCCCACAAGGTTTATTTGTTGCGATTAGCAGTTTAATGGGTAGTATCGCCGATAATGGCGGTGGTGGCAGTATTTTATATCGCTCCAGTAAAGCCGCGTTAAATGCCGCAATGAAAAGCCTCGCCATTGATTTAACACCTCAACAAATTGGCGTACTAATTTTTCATCCGGGCTGGGTTAGAACCGATATGGGCGGGCCTAATGGCTTAATTAATGCTGAAGAAAGCATCACCGGCATGCGTCATATTATTGAAAACTTTGAATTATCACAATCAGGACAATTTATAAAATATGACGGCACGCCGATGCCTTGGTAAATATAGCCCAAATTAAATATGAGCTTGGACATACTGTTTAATATATAACAAATGCTTATAAATTAATTGCAAATCATCTAAGCGCATACTATTAAACTGTTCAGAAACATAATATTGATATTTATGCAAAGCGAGGCGTTTTAAAATAACAAAATACCAATTTGCACCAATAACATAAGCCCCTTTAATCTCTTGCCATTGATTTAATTCTACTGCACTAATTAGTTCAGCGAGTAATTGCGGGCGAGGGTTGCCATATTCTTCGCTACGTTTAAATTCTTGAATAAAAAAATACGGTTTTTTACTTTTTATCAAACCTGCTGATACCACAAAATCTGTCGTACCATTAAAAATAAATTCTGGCGTTGAATAACGCAGCGGCAATTCATAAAAATCTCTAAATTCATGCTGATAAGATTTAAAGTGTACTTGATTTAAAATAGGCACGAGTACATTTACTTTTAAATCTTCTTCACTATAACTTTCAATTAGGGGAGCATTATCACGAATTAAAGCCTCAAAAAAGACATTTAAATGACTAAACTGAATATCAGCATGAAACCAATCATTAAACACTGAAAGCTCCAAACGACGTTCAATTTCAACAACCGCTTCTAAATCG
>CAJVYO010000202.1 GCA_913009515.1 uncultured Methylococcaceae bacterium | reverse complement strand
TTAGGTGATATTACCGGTGCGGTAGATAAGGTAAATGAAACCACCAATCAAGTTAAAAGTGTAAGTGATACCGTTGATAAAACCACCAAGCAAGTTGAAGGTGCCAGTGATAAGGTAGATAAAATACAAAATCGTGGTGTGGGTGATACGGCTAAAGATATGGCAGTTGAAGGCAGCAAAGGGGCTGCGATTGGGGCAGTTAATGGCTTGGCTGCGGGAACGGTTGTTAAAAGTGGCACGCAAGGGGCTATTTCAGGGGCTAAAAAAGGTTTTACCGGCGGTTTCTAAGTTCTGAAAATTTTAAACCATACCCACGTTGATGTAATTGAAGAAATCATTACATAGGCAAATTTCCCCATGAATCTTAAACCAAGGTTGCTGGGGTCATGTTGTAAGCTGTCTTTGATGTCAGGGGCAATAAAATAAGTCCATAACAAGGCGGGTATAAAAAAAGATAAAAATCCAATCGCAGCGTAATGGACTGGATTTTTATCTGCTTTTAACGATGATTTGAAAAAAACGACGACGATAATAATAGCGGCTAAGGTACCTAGCATAAGCTGTTTTCCTTTGTTTAAATTTTTATCATAGCAGTTTAATCATCTTATTTTTCGTTTATTTGCATTGTCCAGCAACGGTTGCATCAGGTACTTCGATTAACGAGCCGGTTTTAACATCGTAAATATAACCGTAAATAGGAATATCAGCAGGGACAAGTGGATGTTTACGAATACGTGTAACATCATCTAATACGCTTTGTGTTTGTTCATCAATGGTGAGCCAATCGATAAAATTTGCTTCATTTGAACCATTGCCTTCACAACAATCATGCCAGCCAGTTTCATCGACACTTGCGGTTTTTAAACTGGTAGACAGTAAATCACGCATAATGTTATCGGTAAATGTTTCCATACCGCAATCAGTATGGTGGATAACAAACCATTCTTTGGTACCCAGTAATTTATAAGAAATCACCAGTGAACGAATCGCATCATCACTTGCCCGTCCGCCAGCATTACGAATGACATGCGCATCGCCTTCGGAAAGTCCCGCATATTTAGCAGGGTCTAAACGAGCATCCATACACGTTAAGATGGCAAATTGACGAGCAGGCGGCATGGCTAAATCTGCTTTATCAAAATTGCCTATGTATTCACGGTTAGCAAGTAAGACTTCATTGAGTATTTTGGTCATGATGGCACCTTATTATTATTTTTTAAAAAATGCACTTAAGAAATATGAGGGCAATTTCATTAAGTGCAATTAAGTGTTATCTCCGCCATCAATTATAAAAGCCTATTTTTTATAAATATATAGGTTGTAAGGTTTATGTAATATAAACTTTAGGTTTATAACGGTGGGTGAAAAATGATGAATACCTTTAAAACTATGCAAGTGTTTTGTCGTATTGTAGAGCTAGGCAGCTTTGCTGCGGTGGCAAGAGAAAGGCAAGTGTCTGCGATGATGATTAGCAAGTATATGCGTAGCTTAGAAGATTCGTTGGGTATTTCACTGATTAATCGTAACACGCGGCAGTTATATGTAACCGAATTGGGTCAAGATTATTATCAAAAATGTAAACGTTTATTAGAAGATTTAAATGATTTAGAAAGCTCTATGAGTGAATCTAGGCAGAAGATATCGGGTATTTTGAAGATTAATGCCCCCATTGATTTTGGTGGTTTGTATATGGTGGCGGCGATTGATGCGTTTCAAAAAAAATACCCCGATGTGCATGTGTTGATGACCCTAAATAATGGCTTCGTTAATTTACGCGATAGTCAGTTTGATTTAGCGATTGTAGTGACCGATACTTTGGATGAAGGGGTTGTGGCGCGGAGAATTGCTCAAACACCCTTATGCACCTATGCAGCACCGAGCTATTTAGCTGAATATGGTGAGCCGAAAACTATTGCAAGTTTAAAGCAACACCGTTGTTTGCATTATTCGGATACGCCACATAAAGATGCGTGGATTTTTAATGATGACGGTAAGAGTGTCGAAATTAAGCCTCAATGGGTATTTGCATCCAATAATGGCGGGGTCTTATGTCAGGCAGCCTCATTGGGAATGGGCGTTATGCGTTCCCCAGCACTATCGGTGAGGGATTATTTACAATCGGGAGAATTAGTTGAGATACTAGAACCTTATAGGGTGTCAGACTTGTCAATTTATGTCACGTATTTACAGCGAAATTATTACCCTATAAAAATGAGTTGCTTTATTGATTTTTTAGTTGATTATTTTGTCGATGAGTAATTAAAACTGCATTGAGAATAGACACATAATATGGAATAATGGTGAAGATTTATGTTTTGAAGTGCCTCTTATTTTAGGTTTATTCTCTAAAATTTAAGAGGGGAGAATATCAACTTGTCTGGACAACAGGCTTAATTAACTATGCAATTTACTATAAAAGAAAGCTTAGATCTTCCGATTACGGGAGCACCTAAGCAAACCATTGAAGAGGGCAACAAAGTTTCATCTGTTGCCATCTTGGGGATGGATTATGTGGGCATGAAGCCTAAAATGCTAGTTGCTGAAGGGGATAAAGTAACATTGGGTCAAGCACTTTTTGAAGACAAAAAGAATGCGGGCGTTTTGTTTACGGCACCTGGGTCAGGAACAGTAAAAGCAATTCATCGAGGCGACAAACGTGTTTTACAATCGGTTGTCATCACATTAGATAAGAAAGAAAAACACACTAAATTTTTAGCTTATCCCGCTGCGGAATTACCTAAATTAACAGCGGAACAGGTCAAAGAAAATTTAGTGGCATCAGGTTTATGGACGAGCTTTAAAACACGTCCTTACGGAAAAATACCTGAAATAGCATCTGCTCCACATTCAATTTTTGTAACAGCGATTGATACGCGTCCGTTAGCGGCAGATCCTGTGGTGATTATTAATGAACGCAGTGAAGATTTTACTAACGGTTTAGCTGTAATTGCTAAATTAACCGAAGGTAAAGTATATCTTTGTAAAGCAACCGGTGCTGATATTCCGAAAAGTGACGTGGCTGCTGTTGAAGTGGCTGAATTTTCAGGTGGACATCCAGCGGGCTTACCGAGTACGCATATTCATTGGATTGATCCGGTCGGATTGACCAAAACAGTCTGGCATTTAGATTATCAAGCTGTGATTGCTATCGGTGCATTATTTACCACGGGTAAATTAAATGTAGAGCGAGTGGTTGCGTTATCAGGGCCAGCGGTGACAGAGCCTAGATTATTGCGTACGCGTGTGGGTGCGAATACTGATGATTTAGTCAATGGTCAATTAAATGATGATGAAAATCGTGTTATTTCAGGTTCAGTACTTTATGGACATGAAGCGGCAGGCTGGTCAGCATATTTAGGCTGTTATAGCGTGCAGATTTCAGCATTGCGTGAAGGCCGTGATCGTGAACTATTTGGTTGGATTGTGGCGGGTAAAGATAAATATTCAGCAATGAATGTTTATACATCAAGCCGTGAACGCAATACGGATCGTTTATTTCCATTAACGACTGATAAAAATGGTTCTAATCGAGCAATCGTGCCGGTGGGCGTGTATGAATCAGTCACCCCGTTAGATATTTTACCAACGCCGTTATTAAAAGCGATGGTTGTGGGTGATACCGATCAGGCACAATTATTAGGGTGTTTAGAATTAGACGAAGAAGATATGTCTTTATATACCTTTGTTGATCCAGGTAAGCATGATTTTGCCCCTGTATTACGTGCTAATTTAACTAAAATTGAGAAGGAAGGCTAATGTCGGCTAGAGATTTT
>CAJVYO010000201.1 GCA_913009515.1 uncultured Methylococcaceae bacterium | reverse complement strand
GTTGTCAAATGAACGAGTACGATTCGGATAAAATGGCCGACGTACTTAAAGCCTCTCATGAACTAGAGTTAACAGAAACAGTTGAAGAAGCAGATGTTTTGCTGTTAAATACCTGTTCTATAAGAGAAAAGGCACAAGAGAAAGTATTTTCATTACTTGGGCGTTGGCGGAAAATTAAGGAAAAACGGCCTGACATTATCATTGGTGTGGGAGGCTGTGTGGCGAGTCAGGAAGGCGAAGCGATTCAAAAGCGTGCGCCTTATGTCGATATAGTCTTTGGCCCCCAGACTTTACATCGATTACCTGAATTATTAAGCCAGGCACGTAGTGGTAAAAAACGATTGGTCGATATTTCCTTTCCTGAAATTGAAAAATTTGATGCTTTACCAGAGCCTCGTGCTGATGGCCCTAAGGCATTTGTCTCGGTGATGGAAGGCTGCAGCAAATACTGCACCTTCTGTGTTGTTCCTTATACTCGCGGGGAAGAAATTAGCCGCCCAGTGCAAGATGTTTTAGCTGAAATTACCAGCTTAGCAGAACAGGGTGTGCGTGAGGTTAATTTACTTGGGCAAAATGTAAATGCTTTTCGAGGTGAGATGGAAGATGGCGAAATAGCTGATTTTGCCTTGTTATTACATTTTGTCGCCGCGATTGAGGGCATTGACCGCATTCGCTTTACGACTTCGCACCCGATTGAATTCACGGATGAATTAGTGGATGCTTTTGAATCAATTCCAGAGTTAGTCAGTCATTTACACTTGCCTGTACAAAGTGGTAGCAATCATGTTTTAGCGATGATGAAACGTGGACATACGCGTGATGATTATCTAGACATTATGGATAAGATTAAAGCGGTGCGGCCTAATATTAGCTTATCTTCGGATTTTATTATTGGTTTTCCAGGTGAGTCTGATGCAGATTTTGAGGATACCATGGATTTAATTGAACAAGTCGGCTTTGATTTTTCCTATAGCTTTGTTTACAGTGCTAGACCCGGTACGCCTGCTTCTGATTTTCCTGATGATACGTCGGACGAAGATAAAAAAACACGTTTAAAACGTTTGCAAACCCGATTAGATGAAATGACCAAAGCTATTTCTAATGGCATGGTTGATAGTGTACAAACGATATTAGTTGAAGGTATCTCCAAGAAAAACCAATTACAAATGACTGGGCGGACAGAAAATAATCGTGTGGTTAATTTTGTCGGTCATCCGCGTTTAGCAGGTCAATTTGTCGATGTGTTTATTACTGAAGCCTTGCCTAATTCTTTACGTGGGCGGGTGGTTGAATCCTCTTTAGATAAAATTATTGGACAGCCTGCATCATGAGCATCACATCATTAGAATTAAGTTTAGTCGCGGATGATAATCAGCGTTTAGCGAATGTATGTGGGCAATTTAATGCAAATTTAAAGCATATTGAGCGACGCTTGCAAGTTGAAATTGCTAATCGAGGTGAGCAGTTTAAAATTTCAGGCTTATCAGAAGCAATTCTAGCGGCTGAAGGGGTTTTGAAACAGTTATTTGATGAAGCAGAAGCAACTGAAATTACACCTGAACAGGTGCATTTAGCCTTGCAAGAAACGAATATTGACGCAATGATTTTGCAAGATTCGGAGCAGTCAGTATTAGAAGAAGTCTTAATCAAAACTAAGCGCGGTATTCTTAAAGGTCGTGGTGATAATCAACGAGCTTATTTACAGCGAGTAATGGAAAATGATATTAATTTTGGTATCGGTCCAGCAGGAACAGGTAAAACGTATTTGGCGGTTGCCTGTGCAGTAGAAGCATTACAGACAGAAAAAATTCGCCGTATTATTTTAGTGCGACCTGCTGTCGAAGCAGGTGAAAAACTAGGTTTTTTGCCGGGAGATATGGCACAAAAAATAGATCCTTATTTACGGCCTTTATATGATGCCTTATATGAAATGCTGGGGTTTGAACGTGCAGAAAAACTGATTGAACGTAAAATTATTGAAGTTGCTCCACTGGCTTTTATGCGAGGACGGACGTTAAATGATGCGTTTATTATTTTAGATGAAGCCCAAAATACCACTAACGAACAAATTAAAATGTTTTTAACGCGTATCGGTTTTGGTTCCACGGCAGTGATTACCGGCGATATTACCCAGATTGATTTACCTCACGATAGTATGTCAGGCTTAAAAAATGTGGTGAAAATATTAGAGAAAGTAAATGGCATTAGCTTTACTTTTTTTGATGCTAAAGATGTGGTGCGCCATCCTTTAGTGCAGCGTATTGTAGTGGCTTATGAAAAGTATGAAAAACAGCAGAATAATTGATATTCAGCGTATTGTTGATGGCGATGAGTTGCCAAATGATGTGCAGTTAGAGGCATGGGTTAATTTGGCTTTAAGCGATTATCAACAAGATGCTGAAGTGGTGATTCGCATTGTCGCTGAGTCTGAAATGCTGGCTTTAAATAGTCAATATCGTGATAAGCCTCGTACTACTAATATTTTAAGTTTCCCCTTTGAAGTGCCGGAAGGGGTAGAGGGAATTGATTTACTCGGTGATTTAGTGGTGTGTGCGGCTGTTTTACAGCAAGAATCAGTTGCTCAAGGTAAAAATTTACATCAGCATTGGGCTCATATTATTATGCATGGCGTTTTGCATTTATTGGGATATGACCATGAAGAAGAACAAGAGGCATTAGAGATGGAAGGCAAAGAAATAGAGTTATTAGAGCACTTGAACATTAATAACCCTTATCAGGAGAATTAAAAAAATGGCGGATGGGGAATCTGATAATCAGAAAAAAAGTTGGATAGAACGCCTAGGGCAGAAAATGGTGGGAGAACCTCAGGGAGAAGAGGATTTATTAGATATTTTAAGAGAAGCGGAAGAAAATCATTTATTGAGTAAAGATGCGTTATATATGCTGGAAGGCGTTTTAAAGGTGTCAAAATTACATGCACGAGATGTGATGGTGCCGCGTAAAAAAATGATTGTTTTAAAGCGGGATGCTTTATTAGCGGATATTTATTCAACAGTGATTGAATATGGCCATTCTCGATTTCCTGTTATCGGTGATGATAAAGCCGAGGTTGTGGGTATTTTATTAGCTAAAGATTTATTGGCGTATAAAGTCACCGATAAGTCATTAACAGTAGCTGACATTATGCGTAACGTTATTATTGTGCCTGAAAGTAAACGCCTGAATGTCTTGTTAAATGAGTTTAAAACCAAACGTAATCATATGGCGGTCGTGGTCGATGAATATGCGACTGTGGCAGGGATTGTGACCATTGAAGATGTGTTAGAGCAAATTGTCGGCGAGATTGAAGATGAGCATGATAATGAGACTGAAGAATATATCATTAAACGTAATGATAAAGAATATGTGATTCAGGCTTTAACACCGATTGATTTTTTTAATGACTATTTTGCCGTTAATTTAGATAATGAAGCCTTTGATACCGTGGGTGGTTTTATTATCGGGCGTTTAGAGCGTGTGCCAGAAAAAGGTGAAAAAGTTGAGGAAGATAATTTTCGCTTTGAAGTCTTAAAGGCAGATGGTCGTTGTGTTGAGCTTCTAAAATTAAAAATTAAAACAAAAATTAAAAAAAAGGGAGCTAGAAAATGATTCCTGTCATTTTATCTGGGGGTTCGGGTACGCGTCTTTGGCCATTATCGCGTGGGGTTTTCCCTAAGCAATTTTTGCCGCTAGTGTCCGAGAAAACCATGGCACAAGAAACCTTGCATAGATTGAAAGGTATTGAAGGTTTAGAAGCGCCTATTGCTATTTGTA
>CAJVYO010000200.1 GCA_913009515.1 uncultured Methylococcaceae bacterium | reverse complement strand
TTGTAAGCGTTTACGCAATAATTTATGGTAATCACGTCCTAGAGCGTAGCGAGAAATAAAGGCGGCAGTAGGGGTGTTTAAAGTGGTTTCGCTGTGAAATGATTTTTCAGGGAGATAATTCATCCGCACTGAAATAATACTAATAGTGTCGGGATGCAGTAAGGCGGGGCGGCTACGTTTTAAACCATGTTTATGCATATAATCCATATCCGCATGGTAGCCTTTTTGTAACCACGATGCTAAGCGTTGTTCTGCCTGTAATAAATTAGTATCACTAATGCCTACTTGCTGAAAACCTAATTCAATTCCCCATTGTTTTATAGTATCGGTGAGTGTTTGCATGATAATTTGAATAAGCGAAAAGCGGTTAAGCTCTTTATAATAGCGTATTTTAGAGAGAAATTAGTTAATACCATGCAAAAAATTATTTTATCAAGCCCTGAAGAGACTGAACAATTTGCGGCAGACTTATTTAAATGTGTGCCTGAAAAATGTTTAATTTTTTTACAGGGTGATTTGGGAGCAGGAAAAACCACCTTAGTCAGAGGTTTTATGCGGGCGGCTGGATATGATGGCGTGGTAAAAAGTCCGACTTATAATATTGTTGAAGAGTATGAATTAGAACAGCGTTTATTTTATCACTTTGATTTATATCGTTTAGTTGACCCAGAAGAATTAGAATGGCTAGGCATGGAGGATTATTTAAAGGCAAACAGTGTGTGTTTTATTGAATGGCCAGATAATGGTGACGGTTATTTGACGGTTCCTGATATTATTTTGACGCTTTCAGTGCGTGAAAATGAGCGGGAATTATTAATAAATAAAATGCCTGAGAAAATTTATCAGTGCTTAAGCTGCTGAAATAACATTATAAAATAGATGCTCTGACTTATTTTAAATAAGTCTATGATAATATAGAATCCATATAACCTATAAAAAACAATTACCTATTGATATAATCTAAACCAGATTATTGATTAGGAGGTGCTGTCATGAAACCGTTATTCATTTTATGGCTTTTGGTTTGTTTTAATATTTCAAGTGTTTTCGCAAGTCCTGCTAGTATTGAGACCTTGCGGGTTAAAACGTCGACTGAAAGAATTCGTCTGGTTTTTGACGTGTCTAAACAAACAAAATACACCGCCTTTCAGTTAGCAAAACCCGCTCGATTAGTGGTGGATTTCACTGATAGTCGTTTGCAAAGCAAATTAAAATTACCTAAAAAAAATAGCTTCTTAAAGCAGGTACGTTCTTCACCGCGTGGCAAGAATAGCTTGCGAGTGGTGATTGAGTTAAAAGAGACATTACCGTTATCTAGTTTTATCTTAAAGCCAGATAAAGCAAGAGGTCATCGTGTTGTTATTGATTTATCACGTAAAAATAAGTCTAAAAAAGTTAAAACGCAAGTTGCCAAAATTACTAAAAAACCAGTGACTGCGACAGCTAAAAAAGCAACAAAACCTAAAGTGGTTAAAAATAATCGCCGCAAAATCAAGCCTTTTGTGGTAGCTATTGATGCAGGACATGGTGGTAAAGATCCAGGTGCTCATGGCATTAAAGGGACACAGGAAAAGAAAGTGGTGTTTGCTATTGCTAAAAAATTAGCGGCTTTGATTAATAAGCAAAGAGGCATGAAGGCGGTGCTAGTGCGTAAGGGGGATTATTACATTACTTTACGCGGTCGTATGGAGATTGCCAGAAAGGCGAATGCGGATTTATTTATCTCTATTCATGCAGATGCCTTTAAAAATAGAAAAGTATCTGGAGCATCAGTGTTTACCTTATCAAGACGGGGTGCGAGTAGTGAAGCGGCTCGTTGGTTGGCAAATCATGAAAATTCAGTTGATTTGGTCGGCGGCGTTAGCCTAGATGATAAAGATGATGTATTGGCGTCGGTTTTACTAGATTTATCACAAACCGCGTCACAAGATATTAGTCAGCTAGTAGCGAAAGAGGTGTTGGATAATTTTGGTCATATTGGCAAATTACATTCTCATAGCGTACAGAAAGCCGGCTTTATGGTCTTAAAATCACCGGACATTCCGTCTATTTTAGTGGAAACGGCTTTTATTTCTAATCCTCAAGAAGAACGCCGTTTATTGAGTGGTAAGTACCAATATAAAATGGCAAAGGCGATTGAAAAAGGGGTGGTGGCGTATGCGAGAAAGAGTCGATTAGCCTTAAATAGAAGTACCACCGAAAAAGGCGGTAAGCATACTATTAGTAAAGGCGAAACTTTATCAGGTATTGCGCATTATTATGGTATTCCCTTAAAAGTCTTAAAACGTTTAAATACCATTGCAAAAAGCAATAAAATTCAAATAGGTCAGGTATTATCAATTCCGTTGAAAGGATAGTCACGGTTTTCTCATAAAAATATGGGAGAAGCCTATTGAGTTAATGGGGCGAAGGCTTTACCTTTATGTGTAATAAAAAATGAAGGCTAAACCTTCGCCCCAATTTTTGACTAAGTGTTAACGGCCTTTTCAAGAATAAGTTCTAAAACTAACTTACTACCAAAATAACTGAGCAATAAGCAAATAAAGCCATACAGTGTGCCATTAATCGCAGTTTTACCTCGCCAACCGTAATATTTTCGCCCGATTAATAAGCTGCTAAAAATAAACCATGCAAAAATTGATAATAGCGTTTTATGGGCAAGGTGCTGACTAAATAAATCTTCAATAAAAATAAAGCCGCTGACTAAAGACAGACTTAAAAAGAGCAGCCCTGTGGTAATCATTTGAAATAATAACGCCTCCATGGCTTGTAGTGGCGGTAATGCCCTCATGAAGCGAGCAGGATTATGCGTTTTTAATTGTTTGTTTTGCAGTGAAAGTAATAAAGCCTGTACCGCGGCAATAGTGAGTAAGCTAAACGCAATAATTGAACTGATAATATGCGTGTTCATCGCACTGGAATAATGCGTAATCGTTTTTACGTCATCAGCAAAATTCATATCTAACAGTAGCATTAAAGTGGCGATTGGAAATAGCAGAATACCGAGTTTTTCAACGGGTTTTGAAAATGAGGCTAATAAAATAAATAGACTAATAATTAGTGAAATAAAAGAGCCAATATGAAATAACGTAAAGTCTAAGGCGTATTGTTGTATGGCATCAAAAATAATAATTCCAGCATGTGATATAACGGCTACCCATGCCATGATTAACGCACGTTGTTTGAATTGATTGGTTTGAATGTCTTTCAGTAAAATTAAACTACTAATCAAATAAAAAAATATTGCCGTCGCATTAAGCAAGACTAAAAACATATTGGTCATGGTGTTAAGCTGTTAAAGTAAAAGTGACAGGCCCATCATTGATAAGGGATACTTGCATATTGGCTCCAAATTGACCGGTTTCAATAGAAGGGTAATGTGCTTGAGCATGTTCCACAAAATAGTGAAATAAGTGTTTTCCCAGTGCAGGATCTGCTGCAGGGGTGAAACTAGGACGGTTTCCGGAGCGTGTATCGGCAGCTAAGGTAAATTGAGGAATCAGCAGCAACCCGCCATTAATGGCTTGTAAATTGCGATTCATTCGTCCTTGTTCATCAGTAAAAATACGGTAGTTAATGATTCGCTCAAATAAACGTTGTGCGGTTTGTTCAGTATCCTGTTTTTCTATTGCAATTAACGCAACAATACCATATTGAATTTCACCGAGTATTAGGTTGTCAACCGTAACACTGGCTTGGGAAACACGCTGAATAAGTGTAATCATATTGTCATGACTTAAGATGCATTAAAGCCCTCTCCTTGGGGGGGAGGGTTGGGTGAA
>CAJVYO010000199.1 GCA_913009515.1 uncultured Methylococcaceae bacterium | reverse complement strand
TGACAAGATTCGCCAACCGCTTTTAAACCAGCAAAATGCATAACAGCAGAAATAGTATGCTTAGAAAAAATCTCAGATAGCGCTTCTTTATCACGAATATCACATTGATAAAAAGTGACAGACTTTCCAGTGATTTTTTTAACACGGTTAAGAGACTCTGCTTTACTATTAGATAAGTTATCAACAACGATAACCTCATGACCCGCCAATAACAGCTCAACACAGGCATGGTTACCAATATATCCAGCACCGCCCGTCACTAAAATAGATTTATTATTCATAATGTATTAAAAAATAAATGATGGATTGTAATTTGATATTTTACACTTTATTCGGGAAGCGAAATAACCCCTCGACTTTGCAACAACGAAATAACCTGATCAACACAGCTGTCTAAAGAATCCTTACCCGTATTAATTTTGATTTCAGGGTTTTTAGGCACCTCATAAGGTGAAGAAACACCCGTGAAGTGCTTAATATCACCTGCACGTGCTTTTTTATAAAGGCCTTTGACATCTCTTTGTTCACAAATATCTAGATCACAGTGACAATATATTTCCAAAAAATCACCATGAGGAACCAGTTTACGAGCCAACTGACGTTCCTTCTCAAAAGGAGAAATAAAAGCCGTTAAACTAATTACCCCCGCCTCAAGCATTAACTTAGCCAATTCACCAATACGACGAATATTCTCCTGTCTATCCTGATCAGAAAAACCTAAATCACCACACAGACCATGTCGGACATTATCACCATCTAACACATAAGTTCGACAATTTAATTGATGAAGCTTTTCTTCAATCGCATGGGCTAACGTTGATTTACCCGCACCAGATAAGCCCGTAAACCATAGAATCACTGATTTATGCTGATTAATATTTTCTCTTCTTGCACGGGTAACTGTAGCATTATGCCAAACAGTATTGCTGCTTTTTTTAGTCATAATATAAAAAATATTTGTTAAGGAAGGTAATGAATTGCATGAGGTTTGTCATGTTCGGTAAGTGATGATGGCAAAAGTATGCATTTGCATTTTATTTTCCAAAATATGCTCATGGTCATCTTTGGGTTTTGTGGTGGTGCTTAGCCAATCGGTCCAGATTTTCATTCCCTTTTTTTCTCTACCAAGTAGTGGTATCTGTCGTAATGTTTTGAGCCAAGGTCTGAAAAATCATGGATGTTCTAAAATTTTTACTTGTTGTTATTGTAGGCAATTTAAAATATAAGTCACGAAGATAGGCTAAGATTTTTTGACCTAAATGGATGTATAAAATGCAGTTTTGCAGGAGCAAAAGCTTAACAGTCAAAATCACGGATAGAAGAATGGCTTGATTGCTACTCTCTTTTACATACTTAATAAGCGGTATCCAGCATAGAAAATATACTTGCGAATGCTATACTTTAGATACTAAGCTAGCAAATAACAAGAGTGTAAGACAAAGACACCATGAATGAATCAACTAAAGTCTGGGAAAAGCCTGACAGCCAACAGGCAGTAGTCTCAAAAAAACAAGCTTCATTGACCGTTATTAAAGGTAGCCCTCTTGGTGAAGTTTTTCTTTTGGATGGCGAAGATGTACTGGGTCGCTGCAATGGTTCCACCATTACCCTGTCTGATATTGGCGCTAGTCGCAGTCATCTTTTAATCAAAAAAGAAGACGAATATTATTTAGCTACTGATTTAAACAGTACAAACGGCACAGAAATCAATGATAAAAAAATCACTGATACCTATCAATTGATGGATGGTGATAAAATCCGTATCGCTGATACTCTTTTAAAATTTTCATTTCATGATGTTGAGGAAGCTCTCTATCATCAGCAAGTTAGAGCATTAATCGTTATAGATGATTTGACTCAAATTTATAATAAGCGATATTTTTCAGAAACCATTGAAAAGGAATTTAATTTTGCTAAACGCAATAAAAGTGCTTTGAGTTTGATTTTGTTTGATATTGATCATTTTAAATTATTTAATGATCAATACGGGCATCAAGCTGGTGATTTTGTGCTTACTGAAATAGCGGCGGTGATTAAGCCATTAGCACGTAATTATGATACCTTTGCCCGTTTTGGAGGTGAAGAGTTTGCTGTTTTACTGCGCGAAACAGAATTATCTGCTGCCATATTATTGGCAAACCGGATGAGGGAATTGGTTGCCAACAGTAAATTTAATTATAAAGGACAGGATCTTAAATCATCAATTAGTCTAGGCGTTGCCACTTATAACACTTTTAATGATTTTAAAGACCAGTATCAATTAATTAGTGCTGCCGATCATTATTTATACGAAGCCAAGCATGCGGGTAGAAATAGGGTATGTTATGAGGGCAGTTAGGTCCGAGGTTTCAATAAACCCTGAGCTTTGAGTTGTGCCAAAACATATTAATGCTAACCATCGATAAATTGAATAATATGTAAGTGTTCAGTTTCTCTCTTTGGAAAAGGCGGGGGGATAACTCCGTATTCCACTTTGTTTCATACGGGCTTGATTGATCTAATCAACTTGTTTGCAACTACCTATTTTACAACCACAGGTTTTTCCACAGCCTAAGCCTTCTTCTTTAACAGGGCCTAGTTCAGGATTTTTGGCAGCAAATTTTCTAGCGGCTTGTTGTACGAGAACCCATGCCAATAGCAGTGAAAAAATAATAACAATAGTAATTAATAAGTTGAACATTTTCTTTTATATATTAATTTAAACGGTCGTTCCCAAGCCGGCAAAGCCCATGAAGGTTAGTGATAAAATACCTGCAAGCATCATACTTAATGCAGCGGCTTGAGTGATGTTTGGTAAATTGGATAGTTCCAGTTTTTCTCTGAGCCCCGCCATTAAAACAATGGCTAAACCAAATCCAGCCCCAGCACCTAAACTAAAAGAGACTGATTGCAGAAAATCATAGTTTCTTGAGGTTTGAAACAGAGCAACACCTAAGATGGCGCAATTGGTTGTAATCAGCGGTAGAAAAATTCCCAATGCTCTAAAAAGAGCAGGGCTGAATTTTTTTAAGATCATCTCTACTAATTGAACGGAAGATGCTATTAGGGCGATATAGCTAATCAGTCGTAAAAATTCCAGTTCAAAAATGGTTAGAATTTGATTAATTCCATAGGCGCAGGTTGAGCTAACAAACATGACAAAGGCAGTAGCTAGACTCATATTGAAAGCGGTATCACGTTTAGCAGATACGCCAACAAAAGGGCACAAGCCTAAGAACAGTGCTAATACAAAATTGTTGATTAAGAAGGCATTAAGAAAAATAAAACTAAGTGATTCGGGGTTCATATAAAGAGTTCCTAAGTAACAGGAGAGAGTAAAGTGTTAGTCTTCTAGTTTTGGCTAATGGAGCAGTGGGAAGCCATATCATCAGCTACTAACTTGCCTGTTTTACGCTGTTCAATGTAATTAATCAATAACAACCAAGAGCCCAAAACTATAAAGCCACCCGGTGGAAGAATCATCACAATCCACGGTTCAAAATCCAGACTAAATACTTGATAGCCTAATAACTGTCCTGCTCCTAATAATTCTCTAACACCACCCAACATAACCAATGCCAAGGTAAAGCCTAAGCCCATGCCTAAGGCACTAATTACAGATTTACCAAAGGAGTTTTTTGAGGCATAGGCTTCGGCACGGCCTAAGATTAAACAATTTACTACAATTAGCTGAATAAATGCACCCAGCTTGTTATATAAATCCAAGCTAATCGCTTGAATAATATAATCAACCAGCGTTACAAAGGTGGCAATGATAATAATATAAGTGGTGAAACGAACTTGTTTGGGGATAA
>CAJVYO010000198.1 GCA_913009515.1 uncultured Methylococcaceae bacterium | reverse complement strand
TATGCTTAAACCTGCTCTTGCCCGTGGTGAATTACATTGTATTGGAGCGACGACGCTTAACGAATACCGCCAATATATTGAAAAAGATGCCGCCTTAGAACGCCGTTTTCAAAAAGTACTGATTGAAGAACCCAGCGTTGAAGATACCATTGCGATTCTACGCGGTTTAAAAGGGAAATATGAAGTCCATCACCGCGTTGATATTACCGACCCTGCGATTATTGCAGCCGCTAAACTCTCTTATCGCTATATCGCCGACCGCCAGCTCCCTGATAAAGCCATTGATTTAATCGATGAAGCCGCCAGCCGTATTCGTATGGAACACGATTCCAAGCCCGAAGTCATGGATAAATTGAGTCGCCGCTTAATTCAATTAAAAATTGAACAGCAAGCCATGCAAAAAGATACCGATATGGCATCAAAAAAACGCCTGATTGCCTTAGAAACTGAAATAAAAACTTTAGATACTGAATATAATCATTTAAATGAAGTATGGAAATCAGAAAAAGCCGCCTTACAAGGCTCTGCAAAAATAAAAGAACAGCTAGAAAAAACCCGCTTTGAACTCGATGCGGCACGCCGTAGCGGTGATTTAACACGCATGTCTGAATTGCAATATGGCGTATTACCTGATTTACAACATCAATTAGATTTAGCCTCGCAAGCAGAAATGCAAGAAACCACCTTATTGCGTAAAAATGTCACCGAAGAAGAAATTGCCGAAATTGTCTCCAAATGGACCGGCATTCCTGTGGCTAAAATGCTCGATGGCGAACGCGATAAACTACTCAAAATGGAACAACATTTAGCAGAACGGGTTATCGGACAACCTGAAGCCTTAGCTGCTATCAGTCATGCGGTACGACGTTCACGAGCCGGATTATCCGACCCTAGTCGCCCTAATGGCTCTTTCTTATTTTTAGGGCCTACAGGCGTAGGAAAAACCGAACTCTGCAAAGCCTTAGCAGATTTTCTGTTTGATACCGAAGAGGCGATGATTCGTCTTGATATGTCTGAATTTATGGAGCCGCATTCCGTTGCTCGTTTAATCGGTTCTCCCCCGGGCTATGTGGGCTACGATGAAGGCGGCTATTTAACCGAAGCGGTACGACGACACCCTTATTCGGTTATTTTATTAGATGAAGTCGAAAAAGCTCACGCTGATATATTCAATATTTTATTGCAAGTCCTCGATGATGGTCGCTTAACTGATGGTCAGGGTCGCACTGTTGATTTTCGTAATACCGTCATTATTATGACCTCTAATTTAGGCTCTGAACTCATTCAAGATACTACTGAAACCAATGATTATGAACAAATAAAAACGGCTATTATGGCTGTTTTAGGGAATTTTTTCCGCCCTGAATTTCTGAATCGTATTGATGAATCCGTGGTATTCCAACCGCTGCAACAAACTGATATTAATATCATTGCTAATTTGCAAATTAACGAATTACGCCAGCGTTTAAAAGAACGTGACATTCAACTTAATGTCGGTGATAAAGCCCTTAGCCATATTGCGGCATTAGGTTTTGACCCTAATTTTGGTGCAAGACCACTCAAACGTACTATTCAAAGAGAGCTTGAAAACCCACTTGCACAGGCTATTTTGTCAGAGAAATTTTTGTCAGGTGACACTGTTCAAGTCGGTATCAGCAAAGATAAACTGGTTTTTAGACGCAAATAAGCCCTCACTGTCATTAACATGTCATATAAAAACGGCATACTCTTTCCCTTTAAATACCGCTTAACATTATGAGTCCCTTTACTATTTTAATTGTTGAAGATGAAGATGCTATTCGAGATATGCTGGTGATGGTATTACAACAATATGATTTTAACGTTCTCGATGCGATTGATGTTGCTCAAGCTCAAACGATTTTACACGAGACCATTCCTGATTTAATTTTATTAGATTGGATGCTACCGCTGATTACCGGTGACGAATGGACGCGTCGCCTTAAAGCATCGGAACAATATCGTGATATTCCGATTATTTTACTCACCGCCAAAAGTGAAGAAAATGACAAAATTAAAGGCTTAGATTTAGGGGCTGATGATTACATCACTAAACCTTTTTCACCCAAAGAACTGATTGCACGCATCAAAGCGGTTTTAAGACGCAGTGGTAAAATCCATGATTTAGCCCAGATACAATTTCAAGATATTATTCTCAATACTGAACAACACACTGCGAGTATTGCTAATAATACCGTTGATTTAAGTCCCACTGAATTTCGCTTATTACGCTTTTTTCTCAGCCATCCTGATAAAGTTTATAACCGCACTCAATTATTAGATCAAGTATGGGGGCGTGATGTGTATATTGAAGAACGCACCGTTGATGTGCATATTCGCCGCTTGCGTAAAATTTTAGCACGCCATCAACGCGAAGATTGGTTACAAACCGTACGCGGGTTTGGCTATCGATTTTCTGAGCACAATCCTAAATGAAAATTTGGGCAACGCAACTCTTACAACTCGCATTACTGATTTTTCTGACTGCAACGGTCAATCGTACCACCGGTTATTTTCTATATTCGCTACTCTTTATTTGTCTTGTTTTTATTATTCACCAAAGCATTTTATTAGCTCAACTTGAAAACTGGCTAAAACAAGGGGCTAAAGCCAATCAAAAACCACAAAAAAATGCTTGGAAAATACTTTACAGTCGTATTTTAAATTTAACGAAAACCGATAAAAAGCGTAAAAAAAGACTCAATAATATTATTAGTAAATACAGCAAAGCAACCGCAACATTACCCGATGCTATTGTTATTCTCGGTCAACAACAAACTATTCAATGGTTTAATAACAGTGCCAAACTAACCTTAGGTTTAAAAAAAGAACATAAAGGTCATTCTATTATCAGTTTTTTAAATCACCCTGATGCCACAACATTTTTCCAAGACCCTAACGCTAAAAATAGCCTGCTAACCTTAGCCTCTCCCTCTAATAAAGACCTTATCCTAGAAATCAAAGTGCTAAATTACGAAATAGATAGTCAACTCTTAGTCGCACATGATGTCACTTATTTAAAAAATATTGAACGTATGCGGACTGATTTTGTGGATAATATTTCCCATGAATTACGCACCCCACTCACGGTTCTCAAAGGCTATATTGAGACTTTAGAAGATATGGAAGTTGAACAGTCACCCTTATTAAGTCATTCATTACAACAAATGAATGCCCAAACACAACGCATGCAATATTTAGTCGATGATTTATTATTACTGGCTAATTTAGAAACGCAAAAAATTGACAGCGATTGTGTCGATATCGCGGCTTTATTAGCCCAAATTTATCAAGAAACCCAAGCCGTTGAATCTACACATAATCGTGTCGAACTCATCATGAATTCCGACATCAATATTTTAGGTAATGAGCAAGAATTACGCAGTGCATTTACTAATCTTATTAATAATGCCCTGAAATACTCACCTGCCGATTCAATGGTTAAAGTGAAATGGATTCAAGTAAAAGAGGCTGTTATTTTAGAGGTGATTGACCACGGCGAAGGTATTCCCAAAGATGATATTCCGAAAATAACAGAACGTTTTTACCGTGTCGATGTTAAACGCCAACAAGAAACCCGAGGCACAGGGCTAGGATTGGCGATTGTTAAACATGTATTAAATCGCCATGATGCTAAACTCACGATTCACAGTGAACTGAATAAAGGCAGCCGTTTTCGTTGTCTGTTTCCTAAACAGCGATGTTGTTAGTCACATAAATACTTACTAAACCCAATCCACTTAGAGATACGTAGTTTTTAAAAATTCGATATTGGGGCGTAGGCTTTAGCCTACTGTTTT
>CAJVYO010000197.1 GCA_913009515.1 uncultured Methylococcaceae bacterium | reverse complement strand
CCCTATCTCACTTAAAACCGAAGTTTCGGTATTTTCTTTGCCAAAACTGCCATCGGTTCCCCACGAATTAAGAAAATTTAGCACCAGCACCATCGGCACAATTACTTTACCTGCATTGACTAAAAAGGTTTTTAACCTATCCCATGTTCTAATCAGAATACTTTGCACAGTCGGTAAATGATAATTCGGTAACTCCATAATAAATGGCGTGGCATCGCCTTTAAATAAAGTATGCCGCATAATTAAACCGGTTAAAACTGCCACCACAATACCCAATACATACAGACCAAAGACCATATTTTGTCCGCCCACTGGAAAAAATGCCGCCGCAAATAAAGCATACACCGGCAACCTTGCACCACAAGACATAAAGGGATTCATAATATTAGTGAGGATTCTATCGCGTTGACTTTCTAAGGTGCGGGTTGCCATAATCGCCGGCACATTACAGCCAAAGCCTACAATCATTGGCACAAATGATTTTCCGGGTAAGCCCATCATACTCATCAGGCGGTCAACCACAAACGCCGCCCGTGCCATATAACCGGAATCTTCTAGCACCGATAACACTAAAAATAAAAAGCCAATAATCGGAATAAACGTGGCAACCACTTGTACACCGCCACCCGCCCCATTCGCCAGCAACACCACCAACCATTCCGGCAAGCCTATACTCGCTAATAATAATGCCAAACCATCAACAAAAATCACACCCGCAACTTGGTCGAAAAAATCAATAAACGCACTGCCAATATTGATGGTAATCATGAACATTAAATACATAATCAGTAAAAAAATCGGAATGCCTAAATAGCGATTGAGCACCCACTGATCAATTTTATAACTCGCATCACGACTGACTTCATTTAATTTATTCACGCATGACTGGCTGATGTCATTCACAAAACCATAGCGTGCATCCGCGGCAAGAATATCCACTTCTTCCGCACAATCTGTTTCAATACGTTGCTCTAAGCTTTCAGCTTTTGCTAATAATCTGCTAGAAACCAGACTCCGCGCCAAGGTATCTCTTTCTAATAACCGAATCGCCAACCAACGCAGGTCATATAAATCATGATTAAACCCTTCTTCCGTAATTAACAAACTTAGCTCACCAATGGCTTGTTCAATTTCAGCCGCATAGCTAATATTTAATGCCGGAATAGGCTGTGTTGAGGCGATCAAATTAATTTGGGCTTTTAACCGATCTAAACCATCACGCGTAGAAGCAGAAATTGCCACCACTGGACATTGCAACAACGCTGATAACTGGGTTTCATCGATATGCAAGCCATTACGCTCTACCACATCCATCATATTTAATACCACAATCATCGGCACTCGCATTTCGATTAATTGCGAGGTTAAATACAAATTACGTTCAATATTTGACGCATCTAAAATATTAATAATTAAATCAGCATCTTTAGCGGCCACATAATCTCTCGCCAAGCGCTCATCTAATGACACATCATTATCCGCCTCTAATGAATAAGTCCCCGGTAAATCAACCACCGCCACTTGCTCACCGTAATATTGATAATCACCGGTTTTCTTTTCAACCGTCACCCCCGGCCAATTACCAACGTGCTGCCGAGAACCGGTTAAGGCATTAAATAAGGTAGTTTTGCCGCAATTAGGATTACCAACAACAGCAATGGTGTAATCCGTTTTCATACCAATTTCTCTATTTTTAAAATATCAGCTTCTTTTTTACGCAAGGTCAACGAAAAACCCCGTAAGGTAATTTCAACCGGGTCACCTAAAGGGGCTAATCTCACCACGGTAAATTCTGTTTTCGGCGTCAGTCCCATTGCTAATAAACGTTTACGATAAGCCCGCCCTTCTTTACTAAAACCAATGACCTTAGCTGTTTCACCGACGACTAAATCTTTTAAACCTTTTATTTGCATAGTAATCACTTTCTAATTAATAATAATTCTCATTCAACTTACGAGCAAATATAGCATATTCACTTATACTTTTCCGACTTAATTTTATTATAATAACGCCAACTATTAAGTCTCTTACGCCGCCTATGATTACTATTCTTGATCCCGATTTAAACAATCAAGCATTCCCCCCTATTGAACGCGCCCTGACTGAGCCTGATGGTTTATTGGCGGCAGGCGGCTGTTTATCCAGCCAACGACTGATGAATGCGTATTATCACGGTATTTTTCCTTGGTATAACGAAGATGATCCTATTTTATGGTGGTCACCCGACCCACGGCTGGTTTTATTCCCTGATAAAATTCATATCTCTAAAAGTTTAAAAAAGGCGTTGCGACAACAGCCGTTTACCATTCGTTTTAATACAGACTTTGCAGCCGTTATTCATGCCTGTTCTCAACCTCGCGACTATGAAAAAAACACATGGCTTAATGAAGAGATGCAACAAGCGTATATTCAGCTACATCAACAAGGACATGCTCATTCTATCGAAGCATGGCATCAAGGTAATTTAGTCGGTGGTTTATATGGTGTGACGATCGGTAAAATATTTTTTGGTGAGTCCATGTTTCATACTCAAACCAATGCTTCAAAAGCCGCGTTTATTACCCTTGCACAACAACTTAAAGAATGGCGTTATGAAGTCATCGATTGCCAAATACATTCCAATCATCTGGTTAGCTTAGGGGCGGAAGAAATTTCACGCCAACAATTTTCTCGCTTATTAAACCGCTACCGCCAATCCTCCCCTCGTCGTGACGCATGGACATAATGACTTCTATTCCGCTTATTCTTGATGAACCACATGATTGTGGCTATTTTTCTAACCGTAACGCTCAATTTGCTTATATCTATCCAGAAGAAATTTTAGACACAGAGCTGTATGCACAATTAATCGAGCATGGTTTTCGTCGTAGTGGTGACCATGTGTATCGCCCCCAATGTGAGGGCTGCCAACAATGTGTGCAAACGCGTTTAGCACCGCATGCGTTTAAAGCCTCCCGTCAGCAACGACGTGTTTGGAAAAAAAATGCCGATATTAAAGCCACGATCTGTTCCACTGAATTCAAACAACAACATTTTGAACTGTATCAACGCTACCAACAACACCGTCATAGTGAGGGTTCAATGGCAAATTCTAATGAAAAAGATTATATTCAATTTTTAAGCAGCGTTTGGTGTAATAGTATTTTTATCGAATTTAGCCTTGATAATGAAATTATTGGCGTGGCAGTAATGGATATTTTCAATACCGCCGCCTCTGCCGTGTATACTTTTTTTGAACCGAGTTTTGCCTCACGCAGCTTAGGCGTTTATGCAGTCTTATGGCAAATTGAATACGCTAAAACTCAACAATTCGACTGGCTATATCTCGGTTATTGGATTGAAAATTGTCAAAAAATGGCGTACAAAACCAACTATCAGCCCCTACACGGTTTAATTAATGAGCAATGGCAATGTTTAGAAAAAAGCAGTGTATAATTCAGCCCCCTAACGATAGTTATATTCCCATAGAGAGTTGATAAATGAGTAATGTTTTTAGTTTTACCGGTACCGTTGCCAGAGATGCAGAAGTGAAAACCATTCCCAGCGGACAAACCGTGTTAAACGTCAGTGTCGCCAATAATGTTGGCTTCGGCAATCGCCAACAAACCTTATGGGTACAAGTGGCTTTATGGGGAAAACGCGCCGAAGGCTCATTACAAAATTACCTGAAAAAAGGCCAACAAATTTTTGTATCCGGTGAGTTAACGCAGCGTGAATATCAAGCCAATGATGGCACCATGAAAACCAGCTTAGAACTGAATGCGAATGTGATTGATTTAGTGGGTAAACGTAACGAACAATCTGCACCTCCTCCTCAAGTAAATTATCAGCAACAAGCTGGTTCTCCTG
>CAJVYO010000196.1 GCA_913009515.1 uncultured Methylococcaceae bacterium | reverse complement strand
ATGGCACAGATAAATCCAAGTCTCATACTGACGGGATGCAAGCGATGAAAGATATTTTAAGTCAGATGACACTATCTGATTAATCAATATCAAGGCTTCCCATCTAAGCCGGGACAAAACTGAATATCACATAACTACCTTTTCCTATAAAATACAGATTTAAAGCCACATAAGGCTGTTTTTGTAACCTATTGAAATATTTGGTGTCCCAGCTTAGACGGGAAGCCCTAATATAGAAGTGCTAATTTCTTCGGGAGCTTTTGGTGAACAATTTCCTAGTGTCTGTGACGATGGTGATGTGGTTACACTATTTAGGACATAAAATTAAAGAATATTCCGTTAAATTAGCATTAGATTCTGATGAAATGCTTTCTCAAATTAAGGCAGTAAAAAACCACGAATAGCAAAATATAAAAACGCCGCCATCAACGCGGATACTGGCACAGTAATCACCCATGCCGCCGCAATCTTGTAAACATGAGAACGCTTGACGAGTTGCTCTTTATAAACTTTCTTAAGGGCTTTACGTTCACGTCGTGTAAAGTCAGTTTGACTATTTTTATAGGCTTCTTTTAAATCTTTAAGCATCATTGATTTATCAGTAACCGTCGCTTTTTTAAAGGCATCTAAAAACGCTTCGGTTTTTTCAGGGTCAAGATGTTCATGTTGCTCACGAATTTCTTCAATACGTTTCGCATCACTGTATTTTAAATATTCACGTAAAAAACCGACACCAAAAATGGCCCCCACCGCAATATGCGTTGAGCTAACCGGCAAGCCTAATTGACTAGCAATAATCACCGTAATCGCTGCCGCCATCGAAATACAAAACGCACGCATTTTATCCAATTCAGTAATTTCACTGCCCACAGTACGAATTAATTTTGCACCATATAAGGCTAAACCTAGCGATAAACCTACTGCACCGATTAACATCACCCATAATGGAATCGCTGCTTTTTTTACAATATTACCATGAGCAATCACATCATTAATCGCCGCTAACGGCCCTACGGCATTGGCAACATCATTAGCCCCATGAGCAAAACTCAAAAAACATGCGGCAAAGATAAGCGGAATAGTAAACAAAGCATTTACGCTAATTTTAGAGTTATCTAAATTTTCAGCGGCATTACGAATTAAAGGCCGCGTTATAAAATAAACCACCAAAGAAAAAATCGAACCTATCGAAGCCGCCATTATAAAATCGACTTTCCATATTTTTTTCAAACCTTTTAAAATTAAATAGGTTGAAAATGCCCAAATCATCAATGAAATTAATAACGGCACTATTTTTTTCGCCGCCACCAACATATCATCTTGATAAGTGATGCTACGCTTAATCACATATAACAGTAACGCCGCTATTAGCCCACCTAAAACCGGTGAAATCACCCAACTTGCAGCAATCTTGCCAAAAACAGCCCAATTAGCAATGCCAAATCCACCCGCCGCAATACCGCCTCCCAATACACCACCGACGATAGAATGTGTCGTTGAAACCGGGGCATTAAAAAATGTGGCGATATTTAACCAAATAGACGCTGCTAACAAAGCGGCTAACATTAACCAAATAAAGGTATCCGCATCTTTAATCAGTGCAGGATCAATAATGCCTTTTTTAATGGTACTAACCACTTCCCCACCGGCAATTAATGCACCTGATGATTCAAAAATCATCGCAATAAAAATAGCACCCGTCAACGTTAGTGCTTTTGAACCAACCGCAGGCCCTACATTATTGGCTACATCATTCGCGCCAATATTGAGTGCCATATAGCCACCAATAACAGCAGAAATAATTAAAAACGTATGCTGGTCATTCAGCTCACTGGGCATGGTATTAATAAAAAAGACAATCCCCGCTAAAAAGAGTAAAGCACCGCCTAACTTAAGCACTTCTTTCAAAAAAGGGCTGGATGTCTGTAAAGCTTGATCAGAATTAGTCATAAAAATAACGTAAATATTTATAGTTTATGAATGAAATTTTAGCAGACTCTTTCAGTGACTGGCTAACGCCAATTTTAATTTTTCTGTCATATGATTGTCATATTTCATTTATATAATTAAATCAGCTTAATACTAATGGAACCTATCAACATGGTACAAAAAAAATCTATGCTTACGTTTGCAATAACATCATTATTAGCAATCAGCAGCTTAACAGTCGCACAAGCCCGCGAACAAGTTAAAATTGTCGGCTCATCGACGGTTTATCCTTTTTCCAGTTCTGTTGCTGAAGAATTTGGTGCAACCACAAAAAATCCGACCCCAGTTGTTGAATCAACCGGTTCAGGTGGCGGCATGAAATTATTTTGTAAAGGTAATGATTTAAATACGCCCGATATTAGCAATGCATCACGGCGTATGAAGGCAAAAGAATTTAAATTGTGTGCTAAAAATGGTGTCACCGATATTACTGAAGCGGTGATTGGTTTTGATGGCATAGCCATTGCACAAAATAAAAAAAATGCCCCGTTATTGCTGACTAAAAAACAATTATTGTTAGCGGTTGCAGAAGAAGTACCTGCAAAAGATGGTTCCGGTTTAATTAGAAACCAATATAAAAATTGGCAACAAATTGATGCTAGCTTACCTGATAGAGAAATTATTATTTATGGGCCACCGACGAGTTCAGGTACCCGTGATGCCTTTGAAGATATGATTATGAAAGGGCAAACTAAAAAAATGCCTGTGTATACGGCTTTATATAAAGCCGATAAGGTTAAGAATAAAGCGTATAAAAAATATCATAAAATCAGACAAGATGGCGTGTATGTGCCATCAGGTGAAAATGATAATTTAATCGTACAAAAACTCGATAAAAATCCAGCGGCAATTGGTATTTTCGGTTACAGCTTTTTAATGGAAAATGATGATAAAGTTGCTGCCGCGAAAATTGATGGCGTGATTCCAACACCTGCCAGCATTTCAAGTGGTGAATACCCTATTTCACGCTCACTGTTTTTCTATGTGAAAAACTCACATCGAGCAGCGGTACCTGCTATTGATAAATATGTTGCCTTATTTATGAATGAAGAAATGATTGGCCGTGATAGTATTTTAGGTGAAATTGGCTTAATTGCTTTACCTGATGCACGTCGCACAGCAATTAGAAAGAGTGTTGCCCAACATAAAAAATTGACCTTAGATGATTTAAGTCATAAATAAATTATCTGCTATTTTTAAGTTTAAAAGGCGAAATCTTTATTTCGCCTTTTTGCGTTAAAAAATCGCCCTAAACGGAGTCCTTTATTGAAAGCCTTTGAACTAAAAAGCCGCCATCACGGAAAACAAGAACAATTCATACATTTTTGTTTAATCAGTGCGGCCACTGTCTCGGTATTAACCACCTTTGGCGTACTGTTTTCAATATTATTTGAAGCGATTGAATTTTTCAAGATGCGTAGCTTTTGGTATTTCATAACAGGCACCGAATGGTCGCCCGGTGTTGATAACAGCAAATTTGGTGCTTTACCCATCTTTGCTGGCACCTTTATGATTACCATCATTGCGATGGCAGTCGCGATTCCGATTGGCTTAGGCAGTGCTATTTTTCTCAGTGAATACGCGACACCTTTAGCACGTGATAGCTTAAAACCACTATTAGAAATCTTAGCCGGTATTCCTACCGTTGTTTATGGCTTCTTTGCCGCGATTACCGTTGCCCCCGCGATTGTGAATTTTTTCGATTCCTTAGGTATTCATGCGTCCTTTAACAGTGCCTTAGCCAGTGGTATCGTGATGGGCATTATGATTATTCCGGTTATTTCCTCACTCAGTGATGATGTGATTCGTGCCGTTCCTGATTCACAACGCAAAGCCTCTTTAGGCTTAGGTATGACACAGGGCGAAACGATTTTATCGATTGTATT
>CAJVYO010000195.1 GCA_913009515.1 uncultured Methylococcaceae bacterium | reverse complement strand
TTACGATGATTAAGCAGGTGAGTATCCACGCCTGTTAAGGTTTTAGGAGTATGTAATTGGAAAAAGGGTACGGTTTCAAATTCCGATTGATTAATACTGCCATCTAAAATCGCATTAATACACGCTCGTGTGCCTTTAATACTCATACGCTTGCCGACACCATAACCACCACCAACCCAGCCAGTATTGACTAAATAAGCATTAACTTGATGCTTTTCCATTTTATCGCCCAATAACTGTGCATAAACAGTCGGCGGCAGCGGTAAAAAGGCTTCACCAAAACAGGCAGAAAAAGCAGTCACCGGTTCAGTAATACCGCGTTCTGTTCCCGCTACTTTTGCAGTGTAACCAGACAAGAAATAGTACATGGCTTGTTCTTTGGTGAGTTTAGAAACCGGTGGCAGCACACCAAATGCATCGCAGGTTAAGAAAATAATATTTTGTGGCATCCCCGCTTGTAAACTAGGGCGGTGATTTTCGATATGTTCAATCGGATAGGAAACACGGGTATTTTGTGTTTTAGAGGTATCCGCAAAATCAACCACACCTGCTGGATTAGCGACGACATTTTCTAATAAGGCATTACGACGAATCGCCCCATAAATTTCAGGTTCATTTTCTTCTGAAAGGTCAATGGTTTTTGCGTAACAACCGCCTTCAAAATTAAATACCCCCGAATCATCCCAGCCATGCTCATCATCACCGATTAATTCGCGTTCAGGGTCGGTGGATAACGTGGTTTTTCCGGTGCCAGATAAACCAAAAAATAAAGCGACATCACCGTCTTTACCAACATTAGCACTGCAATGCATCGATAAGATGCCTTGTAGCGGTAGCCAGTAATTCATCATGGTGAAAATGCCTTTTTTCATTTCACCGCCATACCAAGTACCGCCAATAATGGCGATATTTTTCTCGATATTAAAAATCACAAACACTTCTGAGTTTAAACCCTGTTTTGCCCATTTTTCATTGAGTAAATGACTGGCATTATAAACGCGAAAATCAGGGGCAAAATTATCTAAATCATCATTTTCAGGACGAATAAACATATTTTTTACAAAATGTGATTGCCATGCAAATTCGGTAATAAAACGCACATTACGACGAGTCGCTTGATTCGCACCCGCATAGCCATCGGTGACATATAAATCTTTATCTGCTAAATATTCGGTGACATCGGCATACAGTTCATCAAATATTTCAGCCGAAACCGGTTTATTGATATTACCCCAAGCAATATTATTTTCTGAATCAGGGTGCTGTACAAAGTATTTGTCTTTCGGCGATCGCCCTGTGAACTGTCCCGTATCAACCATCATCGTGCCGCTATCAGCAACATTACCTTCATTGTTGTTTTGTTCTTGTTCAAATAATTCATCATAACTTAAATTATGATAAATTTTAGCGACACTTTTTAGTCCTAAATTCTCTGCACTTAACTTACTCATCAAAGCCTCTCTTGCTAGGAATAATCTATGATTATCCTGAATATTAACCTTTCCGCTATTGTTATTATTACTGGGGAAAGTCCTCAATCGCTCAATATATAGTAAAAGAAAATATCCATCAACATATAGCGTATAAAAGCTGTGATTAATCCAGAGCTGATAAGGCTTAAAATCTTTTTAACTTGTTGTTATGTTATAATTTTCTATTAATCTTAGTGGTGAGTAAATTAATATGTCAGTGTTATTAAATAGCCTTGAAGTTATCGTGCGGCAGGCGGGTGAAATAGCCTTAAATCATTTTAATGATTTGAAACATTTAGAAATTTCACAAAAAAGCCCGCGTGATTTTGTTACCGCAGCGGATGTAGCGGTGGAAAAATTTTTACAACAGGCATTGGCTGAAAAATTTCCTGAGTATGGATTTTGGGGAGAAGAAAGCGGTCAAACAGATACCCAAGCTCAGCGTTGGATTGTAGACCCCATTGATGGCACCCATTCATTTGCCAAAGGGCAATACTTTTGGTCAATTAGCGTTGCTTTAGAAATAGACGGTGAATTGATGGCTGGGATTGTGTATGCACCCGCGTTAAATGATTATTATTGTGCTGAAAAAGATCAAGGTGCGTTTAAGAATGGCAAAAAAATCACCGTATCAGATGAAGCTGATTTAGGTAATTCAATGATTGCGACCGGCTTTGCCTGTTTACGGTCTTATTTAGATGATAATAATTTAGCGCGATTTGCACGCGTCGCACAACGCACCACAGGACAGCGACGTTTTGGTTCAGCGGCAATGGATTTGTGTTTAGTCGCTGATGGACAAGTCGATGCGTTTTGGGAGCAAGAATTAAATTTATATGATGTGGCGGGTGGAGCCATTATCGTTTTAGAAGCGGGCGGTAATATTACCGATTTTCAAGGTAATAAGGGTGTATTTCCGAAAAATATCTTAGCAACCAATCAAGGCATTTTAGAGGAATTGTTAACGTTAATGTGATTTAGCATCCTCTCCAGTAAGGAGAGGACTTTTGTGGTCACTATTTTTTCAATAAATCACCTAATCCTGCAAACGGGTTGCCTGAACCACCGGAATTAGCCGCTGCATTATCAGTTTTTAAACTTTCAAAACGCATTTCTTCGTATTTAGAATGCTCATTATCATGGCAATATAAACACAATAATTCCCAATTACTACCATCGGCTGGATTATCATCGTGGTCATGATTTTTATGATGTACGGTGAGTTCTTGTAAGTTTTTATTATCAAATTCACGCGTACAGCGTCCACATACCCAAGGGTAGAGTTTTAAGGCTTGTCCACGATAGGTTTTTTCACGGTCGGTTTGATGTTTTCGTGCTTGGGCAACAATTTGTTCTGCGGCTGATGTCATGGGTTACTATTCCAGAAAATTAAAAACGCAAATATACCAGATAATTTATAATTTGAGCATTTTGAAATTTTTTTAAGGCTTGATGCTTATTGTTTTTGTTCCAGTTTAGATTGGTCGTTAGTATTGACAATGTAAATACGAAAAAGTACGATTTGCTTTATGGATAGAGTATTTGAATTAAATAATATCAAATTTATGAAGATTGAAAAATTAAAAGAGCGTTTAAATACCAAACGTCCCATGATAGCAGTGACCATTCGTATGCCAGAAGATGTGGTTGATGATTTGAAGCAAATTGCCCCAATTTTGGGTTTTTCAGGTTATCAACCTTTAATTCGTGCCTATGTAGGACAAGGTTTACGTGAGGATTTAGAAAAAACAGGTAATGATAAATTATTTTCATTAATTGCAAATTTAAAGCATCAAGGTGTTAATAATGATATTCTTGAAGAAGCACTTGCTAATATTGTTTAATTATTAAGGGAACAAGTAGTATGACCATTGAAGCACAACCGTTATCAGCCACTGAATTAAAAAACATTCATGGTTATTGGAGAGCAGCAAATTATTTGTCAGTCGGGCAAATTTATTTAATGAAAAACCCTTTATTGCGTGAACCTTTGACATTAGAGCATGTTAAGCCACGATTATTGGGACACTGGGGAACGACGCCGGGTTTAAATTTTATTTATGCCCACATGAATCGGGTGATTAAATCCGATGATTTGAATGCTTTGTATATTGCAGGGCCAGGTCATGGTGGGCCAGGTATTGTAGCTAATACGTGGTTAGAAGGGACTTACAGTGAATATTATCCTGATGTCACTGAAGATGCCGATGGTATGCGGCGTTTATTTAAGCAATTTAGTTTCCCAGGCGGGATTCCGAGTCATGTTGCACCTGAAACACCGGGGTCTATTCATGAGGGAGGAGAATTAGGTTATTCTGTTTCACATGCTTATGGGGCGGTATTTGATAATCCTGATTTAATTGCCTGTTGTGTGGTCGGTGATGGTGAGGCAGAAACAGGACCGTTAGCAACGTCTTGGCATTCAAAT
>CAJVYO010000194.1 GCA_913009515.1 uncultured Methylococcaceae bacterium | reverse complement strand
TCTGCCATTGGGTCAGAAAAAGGGATGCCGAGTTCGATAATATCCGCTCCTGCATCAACCATCGCATGTAGCATGGGAACGGTAAAGTCAGGATTCGGATCGCCTGCGGTAATAAAGGGAATTAAAGCTTTATGTCCGGTTTTTTTGAATTCGGCAAAGGTGCTTGCTAAACGACTCATATTTTTATTCCTTCACGTTCTGCCATAGTATGCATATCTTTATCGCCACGCCCTGATAAATTGACGATAATAATTTCATCTTTTTTCATGCTGGGGGCTAATTTTAGCGTGTAAGCCATTGCGTGACTGGATTCTAAAGCAGGAATAATACCTTCCATTTTGGTTAGTGCATGAAAACCTTCTAAAGCTTCGTCATCTGTGGCACTGACATAAGTTGCACGACCAATATCATTTAACCATGCATGTTCAGGGCCAACACCCGGATAATCTAAACCCGCTGAAATGGAGTGAGTTTCAAGAATTTCACCATTATCATCTTCAATTAAGTAAGTGCGATTGCCATGTAAAACGCCTGGACGACCCGCACAAATAGCAGCAGAATGACGACCGGTTTCTAAACCATCGCCAGCGGCTTCAACACCAAACATTTTAACATCGGTATCTTCGATAAAAGGATAAAACAAACCCATTGCATTTGAGCCGCCGCCAATACAAGCGACTAAGGCATCAGGTAAACGTCCTGTTTGTGTTAGACATTGCTCACGAGCTTCACGGCCAATAATGGCTTGAAAATCTCTGACCATTGCCGGATAAGGTGCAGGGCCTGCAACAGTACCAATAATATAAAAAGTATTATCGACATTAGTCACCCAATCACGAATGGCTTCATTAAGCGCATCTTTGAGTGTTTTAGAGCCTGAAGTGACCGAAACAACTTTTGCTCCCAATAATTGCATACGGTAAACATTCAGTGCTTGACGTGCAATATCCACTGCACCCATGTAAACCACGCATTCAAGTCCTAAGCGTGCACACACTGTTGCCGTTGCAACACCATGTTGTCCAGCCCCAGTTTCAGCAATAATACGGGTTTTACCCATACGTTTAGCCAGTAAAATCTGCCCAATGGTATTATTAATTTTATGTGCACCAGTATGGTTTAAATCTTCACGTTTAAGATAGATTTGTGCTCCACCTAATTCACGACTCCAGCGTTCGGCATGATATAAAGGGGAGGGGCGACCGACATAATGCTGAAAATCTTTATCGAGTTCTGCCATAAAATCGGCATCGGTCATATATTTGTTATAAGCCGCGTCGAGTTCTTCAACCGCAGGAATCAGCGTTTCAGCGATAAATAAACCGCCGTAAGGTCCAAAGTGCCCACGTTCATCGGGCATATTGTATGAATTAGTTGTGTCTGTCACTTAGGTAAACCTCAGTTAGAAAATTTGATATTTTATTATTATTTTTGATGCCTTTTTCATGCTCTACACCGCTGCTGACATCAACTGCATAAGGCTGTACAGTTTGTATCGCTTGATCAATATTATCAGCATGTAATCCGCCTGCGAGAATAATAGGTAAATCGCAGTGTTTGGGAATTAATTGCCAATCAAATTTTTCACCGGTACCGCCTTGGGTGTCAGGGTGATAGGCATCGAGCAATAAACCTGCTGCATCATAATACTCATCGCTTAAAGCTGCAATATTAGTATCATTTTGCATTCTAATCGCTTTGATATAGGGCAGTGAATAGCCTCTACAGTCATTGGCAGACTCATTGCCATGAAATTGTAAGGTGTTAATACTCACTTGCTGTAATACCTGATCAATGATGGTTTTATCTTCATTCACAAACAGAGCAACAACATTAATAAAGGCGGGTAACGCGGCAACAATCGCTTGTGCTTGCTGTATAGAAACGTGCCGAGGACTCGGTGGATAAAACACTAAACCAATGGCATCAGCCCCTTGGTTAGCAGCATAAACAGCTTGTTCAACGGTTGTGAATCCACAAATTTTAACGCGTGTTCGAGTCATTGTCAGCAAAATGTGAGGCTATAAAGCCACTTAGAATACCACATAGCAAGAGCTTAGTTAATGTGTGTTGAAAAAACGATTAAAACAGTTCATTTTTACTTTACGGGATTTTTTGACGACATAATCGCGACTATTAAAATTAAAATATACCCAAATAGCTCAACAAGTTCTTCAAGAAATACATGGTGTAAAACTGAATTTGCTTCTTCAAAAAAACCAGACATAAATAGAAAAACTGCAGCGATGCCCATTAGCACAAATTTATTTGAAAAAATAAACTTTATTACTTCATCTTTATAACGTGCTCGATGTAAGAATGCATAAGCAAATATAATTACAAAGCCAATGGTAATCATTATTTTACGACCATTTCCTGCAGCAATTAATTGCAATATAGCTGGCACATCTAAATCACGAAGATCGACTTCTCTTAAAAAAAAATTAAGACAAAGAAAAGAAAAGAAACTAAGGATTATTTTATCGGGTCTTTGTTGAGAAACAGTAGGTAGAAAAAACACAATGCAGGCAATCAGTAATGTAAAAGCCTGTGTATTCTCTAGTATGCCATGTTCAGCATAAATTAAAATCTGATTAAGACTATAAACGTTATAACTAAACCAGCCTATTAATCCGGCATAGAGTGTTAGTAGTATAAAAATTATTTTTTTTGTATCAATTTGTTTGATAACAAACTCCTTAATGTGCATGACTATGACCGCTGTGGTCATGGCTATGTTGTTTTTCAATGTGTTGAGCAGGTTGTTCAGTAAAATAATTATAAATAGTTTCAGGGGTTATCTTTAAAGCTTGCACAGGTTTTATATTGACCGCAGTGCCATGTTCATAAACCATGAGTGCCCCTAAGTCTGCACCGAATATGAGTAATATCATTAAAATAGCACTTAAGCTAAAATGCCCATAAGTGGCAGTATTCAGAAAGTTTTCGTTTGCAAAAAAACGGCGTATAGACAATATTATAGCTAATAGGGTGACGCTAATACCGAGGATTTGATGGCGTAACATAATTTGATGGACGGCATCATTGTGTTCAATACTATGAGCGGCTTGAAAGCCTAATATAACGGTTAAAATAGCCGATAAAGTGCCTGCATATAATAAGCCAGTGGCACACTGTCGCCATAGTTTATTTTTAAGTAAGCTACCGAAGAGGTCGGTTAGAAAAAATATAGTGAACAGGGCAATGGGGAAATGCACTACCATTGGGTGTAAATTATTAAGTGAGCTAATGCCAGGCAATAAGGAGGCAAAATTTTCTGCGAGTGATTGTTGGGTTAATAATTCTAAAAAGCTTAAAAAATCTTCTAGCACTTTGAGGATTCCTATACTGTCATGACCGCCGCCATGAATCTGTAGAAGATTGTCAAAGATTAGATTTATCATGATTTTGCTCTTAACGTAAGTTGAATTATAAGGGCTTCATTATACGGTTGTGTGCGGGTAATTGCAGTATTTTAACTTTTTTAAATTTTAGGCTTATACTAAGGCTAATTTTAATTGTTTAGCTTAAATTTGAATGCCAAAGTTGTTAGTTTATTGTCGATTTTATATAGGGATTATGTGTTGTTGTTTTATGCTATCGGTGAAAGCAGAAGTAGTATTGACGTTAGAGTCTGCCGCTGAAACAGCGTTAAAAAATAACCCCCAGTTAGCTGAAATTAATGCCCGTTTATTGGCAATGACGGCAATTATTCCTCAGCGTGGTGCGTTGCCGGATCCTGAAATAAGTTTTAATGTGTTGAACTTGCCTATCAATAGCTTTAATTTGGCTCAGGAAGATATGAGTCAGTTGCAGTTTGGGGTGACACAAAAATTGCCCTTTCCAAGCAAGTTAGCCTTGCGAGAGCAGGTGGCAGAAAATGAAAAAAAAGTGGTAATTGATA
>CAJVYO010000193.1 GCA_913009515.1 uncultured Methylococcaceae bacterium | reverse complement strand
AATTAATATACTGGTTTTAGCAATCGAAATATCTTTAGGTAAATAAGAGCCGTAGACCATAATCGCCCCCATACCTAAACTTAAGGTAAAAAAAGCATGCCCCATTGCAATTAACACACTATCTGCAGTCATCTCACTAAAATCGGGCTTAAATAAAAACTCAAACCCTTGCTGATAACCATCGGTAGTCATCGCATAAGCCACTAACAACAATAATAAAATAAATAAACTTGGCATTAAAAAACGCACTGTTTTTTCCAGCCCGCCAGCAACTCCTTTTGACACAATATACATCGTCGCAATAACAAACACGGTATGCCAAAAAATTTGCTGTACAGGGCTATGCTGTAAATCAGTAAATAAGCTATTAATTTGAGCTGAACTTTCACCTGAAAATTGCCCTGTAAATGCTTTCACCACATAATCTAACGCCCAACCTGCAATCACACTGTAATAAGACAAAATCAAAAAACCTGCCGCGACACCCAACCAACCTAAATAATGCCAATTTTTATTAGCACCTGCTTCGGCTGTTAAGCTTTCTAAGCTGTGAATAGGACTTTGTCGACCTCGTCGCCCCATCATGGTTTCCGCCATCATAATAGGAATGCCGATGACAGCAATACACAGCAAATACACGATAACAAATGCTCCGCCACCATTTTCACCGGTAATATAAGGGAATTTCCAAATATTCCCTAAACCAACAGCAGAGCCGGTTGCTACTAAAATAAAAGCAAATCGTGAAGACCATTCACCATGAATTGATTGTTGTTGAAGCGCCATTTAAACACCCTATTTTTAAGAATTTAATGCTTATTCCTGTCAACCGCGTCATAAATCCTAGCTTATCTAATAAAAAAGGATTTATTTAATCGTCACAGTACAAGCAAATACTGGTATTATTATACGTTTACATCGCTACGATAGTTGATGTTTTTACATTATATTTATTTCATTAAATCTGATTTACAATTATATGGCCGGCAAAAAATCAAAAAAAACGAAACAAACAGATAATACGATTGCTAAAAATCGTTATGTTGCACACGACTACTTTATTGAAGAACGATTTGAAGCAGGTCTTGTTTTAGAAGGCTGGGAAGTTAAAAGCCTTCGCGCAGGAAAAGTGCAGCTAAAAGAAAGTTATGTATTTTTAAAAAATGGTGAAGTCTGGATTTCAGGCATGCATATTTCAGCACTGAACACTGCCTCTACGCACATTACCCCTTATGCAACGCGGGTACGCAAATTATTATTAAACCGTCAAGAAATCAGTAAATTAATTGGTAATGTCGAACGTAAAGGCTTTACACTGGTGCCGACCTTTCTTTATTGGAGTAATAATCGTGTAAAATTAGAAATCTGCCTCGCAAAAGGTAAAAAATTACACGATAAACGGGCAACTGAAAAAGACAGAGACTGGCAGCGTGAAAAAGCACGTAATTTAAAACTTAATTAATCCCAAACTATGACCGAATCAACCACAACTCTATTAGATATTGATAACAGCGTATTATTGATTGTTGATATACAAACTAAATTACTAAATGTCATGCCTGAAAAAGCGGCTGAAGATATACTGGAAAATAGCATACGCTTAAGCAATGCGGCTAATTTACTGAATATTCCGGTATTTTTAACTGAACAATACCCTAATGGATTAGGTTCAACCGCTGAACCGCTAAAACAAGCCTTACATCACAGCACCACCACTTTTGAAAAAACACATTTTTCATGTTTAGAAGCGAATCACTTTAAAAATTCACTACAAAATACCAAACGCCAACAAGTGATTATTGTCGGGCAAGAAGCCCATGTCTGTATTTTACAAACCGCATTAGAGTTAATCGCAGCCGGTTATCAAGTGCATGTGCTTGAAGATAGTGTCTGTTCCCGCAAAGAAGAGCATAAATTTTATGCCTTACAACGCATGCAGCAACAAGGTGTCATTATCAGTAATTTTGAATCCGTGCTATTTGAATGGCTGAAAGACTCTCAACATGAAAAATTTAATGAGCTGTCCGCATTATTACGTTAATCAGCGTATTTAAAAGTCTCTCGCCCATACAAAGCATAAAATAAATAGTGAAAAATAAAGGCCAATAATAAGGCTAGACTCATTATTCCCCATAATTTTTGTTGTGCCATTATTTTTCTATCCCTTAATTTAACCTCAAGAGCAGGCAATAATACTTTATTAATATTTTTATAATTAATATCCATTGCCTTAGCACTTACATTTGAAAAATGTGCTGCTGAAACGATGAATTTTTCAGATAAAATATCATCATAAATAGGTTGTGTCATTTCTTGAGACAATAATTTTATGTCATTAGCAATCAGCATTAAATGACTGTTCAACGCTTGATGACTTGTCACCTTTTCAAGATTATTATTTAATACAAATAAGGCATTATGCAATTGCCCCAGTAGATTAAATATTTTTATTTTTTCAACGTCTGAAATAGATTTCACCGTCAATATTTTACTTGCATAGGCTTTAACTTGTGCTAAATATTCTAATGCCAACGGCATATCATAAACACTAACTCGCATTAAATAATAAGAATCTTGCTGATTATCTAAACTTAAATGATAATCATCACCAATCAATGCTGTAAATTTTAATAATTGCGTTATTAATTGTCCCTGCTCTTCAAAATTTTTCTCTTTTTCCCAGCTAAAACCCGATAATGCAATATCTTGCTGTTTAAATAAAATATATTTCCATAAGGGTGAATGCAATAAATCATCAGGAAGCTGATCCCCAATTATTGTTATTATCTGTTTTTGCTGATGAGTCGTGTTTATAATCTCACTCATTAACGATTTATTATCCTTTGTCCATTCTGATGACAAACTACGATTATGTTGTGTGATACGCATTAATTTCAACAGCGGCTTAATCAGCTGCACACCCTCTAATTCAAGCTGAATACTTTTAATATTTTTATTCATTTCCGAATAAAAACCAAATGTCATAATACCCAGCGACAAAAGCGAAATAACACTTAAAAATATAGTTTTTTTATAGGCTTTCACTAGATTTTATCCCTTTTTATAGTGCGTATTAATCAATCCAAAACGGCCGGCAAAAAGAACTCTGAAACCAATAATGGCTGTTTGTGCATAATATAAACAGTTCTACGTCCCCATGCTCCAGCTTCTGAAAAATCAGAGTGCCATTCCTTAGCTTCAATATACGCTATTTCCACTGCCCGCCGTTGCAAATGTGGATCAGAAAAAATTAATTCACCCAAAGGACGTGAACCCAATTGGCTTAAATTTTGCTGTGTTGCCACCACGGTATCAAAAGGAATCACCGTACGAGCCAGCACCAAAGGCTGTTTATCAATGGATAAAACCACCTCTCTAATCAACGCATAACGATAACTAGCGGACTTCAATAAAAATGCTTCCGATAAAAAAGAGCGCTGCCATTCGTTTTTCAATACCGTCACGGTAATGCCATCACCAAATTGTTGACGTAATCGCTGTGTAATTGAACCCTGCTCTGTTAACCATGAGGCGGTTACGACAGGAATGTTTAAATAGCGTGTTAGTTTATTCGCTCGCCATTGCGGCTCTTGCGGATATAAGCCACTTTTTTGCTTCACAGATTAAACCTCTGCATACTGCGTAGTTTTGCCTAACCAGCGATTAATTAATGGCTGTACGCTGTCAGGATAATCTTGCTGAATAATATCAACCGCCGCTTCAACCTGTGGTAATAATTCACTATCACGCTCTAAATTTGCAATTTTAAATTGCTGTTCACCTGTTTGCCGTGTGCCCATCATATCGCCAGCTCCACGCAATAATAAATCCTTTTCTGCAATCACAAAACCATCGGTGGTTTCACGCATAATATTAATACGCTCTCTCGCCACCCGTGATAAAGGACTTTGATACATTAACAGACAAAAACTAT
>CAJVYO010000192.1 GCA_913009515.1 uncultured Methylococcaceae bacterium | reverse complement strand
CATGCACTAAAATACCCGACTGCGTAAACGCCTTGGTAATATTTGCCACTTGCTTAACATTCACACCTTTTTTCATCAAAGCAAGCAATCTATCCGAAGCCACTTCTAAGCCGCCACTCACTGCGATACAACCAGAATCGGCTAATAATTGACACTTTTCAGCCGTAAAAGTTTTTTCAAAACGAATATTACCCCACCATGTTACCACTATCTCTTTTTCAATTAATTTTTTCGCTAAAGCAAATAAGGCCTTAGGTGGTGCGGCTTCATCAACAAAATGAAACCCTGTTTGTCCTGTTTCCGCAATAAGCTGCTGCATACGCTGTACTGTAATCTCCGCGCCAACTTCATCATATTGACCAATATAATCTAAACTAATATCGCAAAAACTACATTTCGCCCAATAACAGCCATGAGCTAAGGTTAATTTATTCCAACGCCCATCACTCCAAATGCGATGCATAGGATTAAGCATTTCACACAAAGATAAATAACTGTCTAAAGATAAGCCTTGATAACTCGGCGTACCGACTAATTTTTGAGGAATATCATGCAAACTCGCATCTGTTTTAAAGACCACTCGCCCCTTTTCTAAACAATAGGTTCTCAACAATGTCTGTCGCTTATTCTCTAAAAATTCTAACAAACTTAATAACGGACGCTCGCCATCATCTAAACAAATAAAATCAACAAATTCAAAGATTCTCGGCTCAGTTAAGCTGCGTAATTCGGTATTTACAAAACCGCCACCTAATACTATTTTTATCTGTGGTGAATGTTGTTTACAATATTTAGCCGCTTGCAATGCCCCCAACATATTACCCGGAAAAGGCACACTAATCGCCAACACATCAGGCTGCTCCTTATCAAGATAACTTGCCATTAAAGGAGCAATACATTTTTCAGTATAAGAGAACTCATCCGTGGTTAAAGCCGCATATAAATCATCAAATGATGCATTAGATGCAGCGAGTCGTTCACCATAACGTGATATTTCAAAATAACTATCCACGCCATCTTTAATCACCGCTGCAATATCATTGATAAACAGCGTTGCTAAATATTTGGCTTTATCTTGTACGCCTAATTCACCAAAAGCCTGTGCCAACAATTCTGTATTTTCAGCTTCCATTTGATGCAAAGCGGAAAACTGCTCACCTTCAGGTAAAAAACGTCTGGAGACAATCCGCAACGCTAAACTTGAATCTTTACCTTGTAAAAAGCAAATCACCGCATCAATACAGCGATAATAATCATCAAAATTTTCTAAAAAATAATAAATACTCGCGGGTAAATCATCATCTGCAACGTCTTCAAAATTCAAGACAATTTGATCATAAAGCTGTTCTAAACCCTGCCGATTTAAAATACTTAATAATACATCTATCGCCAAATCGCGTTGAGAAACTTGATAATCATATTGCTGCAAAAATCCCATTAAATACGCGGTTGCTGGATAAGGCGTATTTAACTGTGTCATCGGCGGCGTTAATAATAAAATTTTCATATTTACTTTTCATACACCGTCAATTTCCAGCATGCACTTAATAACACCACAATTTTTTCCAGTGAAACCACTTCATGACTAACCACTTCCTCAATCAAGCCTAAATAGTGTTGAATAAGCACTTCATTATCTTGTTGCCATAATTCCAATTTAAGCTGTATATTGGCGGCATCTAGACTTAAAACACTGTCTAATAAAACATAGCAAAGCTGATTATATTCATCAACCATCGCCCGTTTAGATAAGGCTTCCCACGTATTATCTTTAGACAATTTTAAAATATGCGTATATAACCAGTCTAACTGTAAAAATCCTGCCTGATAAAATAATCCCTTAGTCACATCATCTAACGCATATTCACTATTTTTATGCACTTTAATCGCATTTAAACTCGCATATAACACATCAATCTGAGCGATTTTTAAAGCCAAATTAGAATCCACTCCCAACAACATTAATTTATCAACCTCAACATCAATCTGTTTTTTCTCTGTTGCTGTTAATAAACTATTCAAATTAGTTTTTAAACTATTAATACTATTCGCATAATGCGTTAAGACTTGTGTGTCTTTTTCATTACTGGCAAACCAATACATGGTATGTTCAATCCATTTACGAATACGTAATTTAATACCCGCCATGCTGTCATCATCAATTTTCCCTTCTAATTCACTTTGTAAAGACCATAAACTGTCAATATCAAATAATTGGCACACTAAGCTGTATAAATTAACCAACTCTGCCGCAGAACATTTTAGTTCGTCCATAAAATGTGATGGAAACACAATACCCAAACGATTCACTAAACTATTAATAAGCTGATTTGCCACAATTTCTTTTGCTAAACGATGAGTCTGTATTTCTTCCGCATACTGATTTTGTAACGCTTCGGGGAAATAATCGTTTAACACATGCTGAAATAATGGTTTATCAATCACCTCAAATTCACTGAGCAATGCCACTTTTAAAAATTGTTTGGTATATGCTAATAACACGGATATTTCAGGCCGCATTAATCCCTGCCCTGACGCTTTACGGGCTTGCATGAGCTTATCATTCGGCAATTTTTCTAATGCTCTATCTAAATTTGCCCGTTTTTCCAAAATATGAATCAAGCGTTGCAAAATTGGCCAAACGGATAAGCATTCATGCTGAATCATGCTAATCGCACTATTCTGCTGATAATTATTATTTAACACTAATGCCGCTACATCATCAGTCATACTTTCCAATAAAACATCACGTTGTTTCGCGGTCATATCCCCTTTTGATAAAACGCTATTCAATAAAATCTTAATATTCACTTCATGATCAGAGCAATCGACCCCCGCTGAATTATCAATCGAATCGGTATTAATACAGCCGCCTTGTAAGGCATATTCAATACGTCCTTTTTGCGTAAAGCCTAAATTTCCCCCTTCACCCACCACTTTACAAGCTAAATCAGCCCCATTAATCCGCAATGCATCATTCGCTCTATCACCCACGTCACTATCTAATTCATCCGTTGCTTTAACATAAGTGCCAATGCCGCCGTTCCACAATAAATCAACAGGAGCGGATAAAATCGCTTTAATTAACGCATTGGGGGATAATTTTTCATCGTCAATACCTAAACTCGCCCTGACTTCTTCACTGAGATGAATCGTTTTAGCTTTACGTGAATAAATGCCCCCACCTTGTGAAATTAAACTATTATCGTAATCATTCCAATTTGAGCGAGGTAAAGAAAATAAACGCTGACGTTCTGCAAAACTTAATGCGACATCAGGGTTAGGGTCTAAGAAAATAGACAAATGATTAAACGCTGCAACTAATTTAACTTGTTTCGATAACAATAAACCATTACCAAACACGTCACCCGCCATATCGCCAATCCCCACGGCTGTAAAGGGCTGATTATCAATATCGAAGCCTAAGCCATCAAAATGATGTTCTACCGATACCCACGCCCCTTTTGCGGTAATGCCCATTACTTTATGGTCATACCCGGCTGAGCCCCCTGATGCAAACGCATCATCGAGCCAAAAATTTGATTTTCGTGATAACGCATTCGCATAATCTGAAAAACTAGCGGTGCCTTTATCCGCTGCAACCACTAAATAGGGATCTTCTACCACATCATAGCAATGAATAGCCTCAGGTTTAATAATGCTATCATCCTGATAATTATCGGTAATATCTAATAATCCCTGAATAAACGTATGGTAACAAGCCAAACCCTCTACTGCTAATTCACTTGATTGATACGCACTTTTTAAAACAAAGCCGCCTTTCGCACCTGTCGGTACAATCACTGCATTTTTTGTCATTTGAGCTTTCATGAGGCCTAAGACTTCGGTACGAAAATCTTCACGTCTATCCGACCAACGCAATCCACCTCTGGCTACCGCACCACCACGCAAATGAATGCCTTCAAAACGCGAGGAATACACA
>CAJVYO010000191.1 GCA_913009515.1 uncultured Methylococcaceae bacterium | reverse complement strand
TACTTCCACTTCTAGCAATTTATCGCTGATTTGACGAGCTTTCGCAATCGCTTTCGCAATCGATCCCGCCGCCATAATGTGATTTTCTTTAATTAAAAAAGCATCATACAAACCGATACGGTGATTAACACAGCCGCCACACGCCACTGCATATTTTTGTGCATCGCGTAAACCAGGAATAGTTTTACGCGTATCTAACACTTTACATGATGTGCCTGCGACTTTATCCGCATAATACTTAGCCTGTGTTGCCGTCGCTGACAAGGTTTGTAATAAATTCAGAGCCGTCCGTTCACCGGTGAGTAAAGGGCGTGCTAAACCGACTAATCGACAAATAATCGTATCAGCCGCTACCCATTCACCTTCTTTCACTAACCACTGAATTTCAATATCACTATCTAAGCTCTGAAACACTTTATCAAACCAAGCTTGACCACAACATAGCATCGCTTCACGACAAATAACCGTCGCATTGGCTTGTTTAAATTCAGAAATAACCAGCGAGGTAATATCCCCGCTGCCTATATCTTCAGCAAGAAACGGACTTACATCAATAGTTGAAGGTATTTGCTGCATAAAAATAACCCGACTATTTAAGTGAATCTAATTTATCAGCGACTAAATATGCTAATTGGCTCTCATAATGACGTTTTAAACTTGAATCGGTCGGACGAGCCGCTAAAGTCGCTTCAATATCACTGGTTATTTGTTGAATAAAATGACGTTTTAAAGTCGACTCTTCAGGCATACGACTTGCCGCAAGCTCTGCTAATGCTGCTCTATTTTGTACGAAATGGCGACTTAAGGCTGAATCTTCAGGAATAATATTCGCTTTATTAAGCTTAGTTTCATCAATGCTAACCAACTCAATTTCTTTTTCAGGCTCTGCAACCACCTCTTCGATTTTTTCAATAACGGTTTCTACCGCTTCTTTAACTACTTCAATATCTGCTTTCACTTCATCAGTAATAATTTCAGCGACATCTTTTGCTGTATCAATACCCTCTTCAAATTCTTCAACAATTGTTTCAGAGGCATCTTTAATGCTTTCTATATTTTCCTCAACGGCTTCAGCCACTGTTTCCGCTACTTCTTTAACGGTTTCAACGACACTTTCAACAGCTTCACTCACAGTATCCGCAACCACATCAATCGCATCGTCCATCTTATCGCTTTCTGCCGCGTCTGTTTCAACCGCTACACTACTATTTTCAGGCAACTCAGTTTGACTAGATGAATCCGCTTCTTTCTTTTTTTCAACATATAGCCAAATACCAATTATCGCCGCAACCACCAATACAAATTCAATCATGTTTATCCTCTTAAATTTATTCTATACAATTACAAAACCTTGACGCATTATTCCATAGAATAGCCTCGCTGTTACAAAATTTTTTTAGCCACAATCAATCCTTATGCAAATCCATCAACATTGGCTTAATTCCGCAACAAAAACCCCCTCACCTAACTGCGATGATTTTCCTGCTGGAAATCTCCCCATGTTATTAGTCATTCATTGCATTAGCTTGCCCGAAGGACAGTTTAATACCCCTTATATTGACCAATTATTTACCAATCAACTCACTGCCAACCATCACCCTAGCTTTCAAAGTATTTATCAATTGAAAGTGTCGAGTCACGTACTCATTAAACGCAATGGGGCGATTACTCAATATGTGCCTTTTAATCGACGCGCATGGCACGCAGGCCATTCCTGCTATCAAGGTCAAGAAAAATGTAATGATTTTTCACTAGGCATTGAATTAGAAGGCACAGATAGCAGCCCTTACACTGACATTCAATATCAACACCTCGCCAAACTCACCACCAGTCTTTTAAAAACCTACCCAACACTGAGTCCACAACATATCACAGGACATAGCGATATTGCCCCGCAGCGTAAAACAGATCCGGGTATTTATTTTGATTGGAATAGGCTTTATAAGTTGATAGCAATTGATAAGCGTGACTAAACATGATAATTTACTATTTATAGACTATACTTGAACAGTTTAGCTGACTGAAATTAAACTAAAATTTCATAAAAAAACAACACTCTGTTATACCTATCATTTATGTTTGTAACTAAATGATTTTCAAGTAAAACAGATACTACAAATGATGCTTAATGGTTTGGATGAATGACAAAAAATTCCCCGCTTCAAAATACCGATAATATGCTATATAACCCTGATAATGCCCACGATAGTTGTGGTGTTGGCTTTATTACGCATAAACACAGTACACAAACGCATGATTTACTCAATAAATCACATGAAGCCCTCTGTACAATTCCCCACCGTGGTGGTATGAGTTCAGAAGGTATTGGTGATGGTGCCGGCGTTAATATTGATTTATCACTGAATTTTTTCCAAAAAATTACCGACAATCCACAGTTAAAACTCGGTGAATTTGGTGTTGCTAACTTCTTCTTTCCAGAAGATCATAGCCACTATGATTCAGCGGCTCATACCTTAGTTGACGAGCATCTACAACAATTTGACTTACCCATTATTAAATGGCGTGATATTCCCGTTGATAATAGTGTCTTAAATGCTGCATCTATTAAAGCTCAACTGCCGATTAAACAGGTTATTTTTGCTCGACCTGAAAAACTCAAAAACGCGACACACGCTGAATTTGAAAGCTATATTCAAGAAGCATTACTCACCATTGAAGCTGAAGGTTTTACCCGTCATGAATTAGACGGCTTTTACCCGTTATCAATGAGTTCACGCACGCAAGTCTACAAAGGCCGTTTAAATTCATTTGAAGTTATCCCTTATTTCACTGACTTATATGATAAAGAACATGAAATAAGCACCTTGTTTTTTCATACCCGTTTTTCAACTAATACCGCCCCTGCCACCATGATGGCACAGCCATTTCGTTATATGGCACATAATGGCGAATTAAATACCGATAAGAAAAATCGTTTAAGTGAAAAAGCGATTGCTCGCCAACACGGCAATCATTTAGTCTTCCCCTTAGGGCAATCTGATTCTAGTCGTTTAGACCAAACTTTATCACGCCGTATTCGTGAAGATAATTTAGATATTGTCACCGCAATTTTAGCAATGATGCCCCCGGCGTGGGAAAACGATACCACCTTATCTGATGATATCCGCGCCATGTTGGAATACTTCAGTTTGTATGAAGAAAAAAATGATGGCCCTGCAGCGATTATTTTTAACGATGGCATACGTGTCGGAGCACGTTTAGACCGTTTAGGCTTACGTCCGTTACGCTCAGTTGAAACCAAGGATTATTTAGCCGTTATGTCCGAAGCAGGACAAATTGACTTTCCTGCCAAAGATGTTCTAAAACGTGGCCGTATTGAAGCCGGTGGTATGCTATATTTTGACCATGATACTGGTGAATCGTATGATAGCCACCAAGTGATGGCACGCCTTGCAAAAGCAACCGATTATGCGACATTATTAAAAGCGAAAGCCCTTCATTTAGATGAACTTGAACAGGTTAATTTAAATGATGTTGATGGTCAGCATGACTTAAGCACTGAACAACAACACACCGCCTATTCACTGAATCAAGAAAGCTTTAAATTCTTACTAGACCCGATGTTAAGTAGCGGTTTAGAAAAAATTTCAGCCATGGGTTATGGCTTAGCACCGAATGCTTTATCTAAAGCTGAAGGCGGTATGTCACGTTATTTTAGCCAACGTTTTGCACAAGTCACCAATCCACCTTTAGATTCATTACGTGAAAGTGACGGCATGACTTTACGCGTTGCACTCGGTGCAAAACCTAATTTTTCCGATGCAGCCTCGCAACAATTGGTTATTAATTCGCCGGTATTGCAACGCACCCAATTAATACAAATTCGCCAACAAACAGCGGTTAAAGTCATTAGCTTTGATGCTGTTTATACACCCGATTTTAATGATGCCAATAAAAACCAAGCGAACTTACAAACAGCCTTAACCGCAATTTGCTCTCAAGTCACA
>CAJVYO010000190.1 GCA_913009515.1 uncultured Methylococcaceae bacterium | reverse complement strand
AATGCTTATATAAAATACGACTGGTCATATAATTTGTCAAGTGAAATATCATTTATGGGTCTCAGTAGATTGTATCTATAAAAATATCAGACACATTATCAACCGGCTGAGAAAAACTTAAAAAATACACGACCGTTTATTTTTCTTCGCCTGCTAATAAACGCTGAATATTACTCTTGTGTCGCCAAATTAACATCACTGATATTAGCACTGCAACATACACTAACGCTTGCAAGCCCATTATTAAATAAATATAGAGGGGGGCGAATATCGCAGCGACTAAAGCTGACAATGATGAAATTTTAGACAGTTTATACACGGCATACCAAGTGGTTAAGATTGCTAAACCTACTAACCAGTTTGCCCCTAAAAATACACCGAATGAGGTTGCAACCCCTTTGCCGCCTTCAAACCCAAAAAATACCGGATATAAATGCCCTATAAAGGCTGCAAACGCCACCAATGCTAAAATTAAAGGCGATACATTTAAAAATTGAGCGATTAAAACCGGAATTAAACCTTTTAACATATCACCTAACAAGGTAATCGCCGCTGCTTTTTTTCCGCCAATTCGCATCACATTGGTAGCACCCGGATTGCCTGAACCTTCACTACGTGGGTCTGCTAAGCCCATGATACGACAAACTAAAATAGCACTGGAAATAGACCCCAGTAAATAAGCCATTATGACTAATAAGCCATCTATCATTTTTTTCCCTCTTATTTTTTTATAAGCTATTGTCTCAGCAACTTATTTGCTGAATACTAAGCAGCATTATTTCTTAACATTATATATAACGAGAACGACTTTTATGGATATTATTTTTTTAGGTGGCTTAAAAATTGAGACTATCATTGGCATTTATGATTGGGAACGTACTAAAAAACAAACGGTTATTCTTGATCTTGAATTAGCTCACGATATACAAAAAGCGGCTCAAACCGATGATATTACCGATACCTTAGATTATTATGCTATCTCACAACGTATTATTGAATTTGTTGAAGCCAGTGAATTTTTTCTCGTTGAAAAATTAGCCGAAGAAATTAATCGTCTGGTGCGTGAAGAATTTAAGGTGCCTTGGGTGAAATTAAGCTTAAATAAACAAGGGGCGATTGGCGAAGGTACCGATGTCGGCATTATTATTGAGCGTGGACAAAAATAATCGCCTTGACATCCTCACCGTCCTAAAGTCATTTTCTTACACGCATATTTTTAGGGTTTTATAATCAATGACCTACGAAAACCTACTAATTTCAAAGAATTGTATACAATAACAAAAACCCATAACTCATTGATTTTATTTTTCTTTAATGTTTATGGGAACCTCTAAAAACTAAAATTATCCAATAATTAATAAAGTTGAAATAAATATATTTTAGCTTAGGATTGATAGGTTTTTCGAGATTCCCTTTGTGTGTAAGAAAACTCCCTAAAGTATATAGATATTTATTTTTATAGATGATTTTACAAATATAGTACTAGTGATATACTTTATTTCTATGAAATAACTTAACATATACCATTATAAAGGTGGTGAAATATATTATGGAAAATTTACTCGAAGAGCTTTATTCTTGTATTGTTGACACCCGAAATTGGAATATATTTTGTGATAAACTTGCTGTCATGTTCAATAGTAGTTCAGTCGAAATTATTTTAGTAGATGAGAAAAATATTGAAACACAATATGCATCAAGTTGTGGCATTTCAATGAATACACAGTCATTGCTCTTATCCTATATGCCCTATGATGACCCTCGCATAATTGTTAGTAAAAATAACACCAGTACCTCTCATATTTTTAATGCAAACTCAACAACGACTTTAAATACAAAGCTAGTACAAAGCAACCTTTACAAAGAAATTCTTTCTAAAAATAATATTAATAATCACTTGGTCACCGGCATTAATATCGATAAAAATAAGTTTATTTACATAAATATTTGTAGGCAACATACTAATATAATTTATACACAAAAAGATATAGCTATTTTAAATAAAATTAAACCTCATATTTTACGTTCAATTAAAATACAAAATAAATACTCCTTAAACGATAAATTCATTAGAGCTGGCTTAAATAATCTAAAAGAAAACATAACGGGCTCAATAATTATTAATGAAAATAATAAGGTATTTTTTATAAATGAGTATGCACAAAGACTAGTAGATGCAAAAGATGGGATTTTAATCCTTAATGGCATGCTGTATTTTGGAAATTTTAAAAAAAGTATCTTATTATCAAAAAAAGTTGATTTAAAAAACATTTCAGGGGGTGTTCATCACATTCATATTCCAAGAGAAGAATCATCTGATCTTCAAATAAAAATCTTACCTTTTAATACTCGGCACGCCCCTTTTCAACCATATGACCTTAATAGTAATATGGTTAAACTATTATTAATGGATCCGGAAAGAAAAGTAGAGATGAACTCATCTCTATTAAAAAATGTATTTGGATTAACTCCGTCTGAAACGAGGGTAGTGAACGCTCTATCTCATAATTGCAACATGAAAGATACTCAAAATCAGTTAAATATTAGTGCAAATACCGCTAAGAGCCATTTAAAGAAAATTTTCGTTAAAATGAATGTATCCAGTCAAGTAGAGCTAGTCAAGTTAATTACAACCAGCCATTATTGGCAATGATTAACCCTATTGGGTGATAAAAATAAAGTTTAATTTCACCTTATAGGGTGATGTTTATTAATTTAATTTAATTATAATTAAATTCATGCAGTAAACATGCATTATTAAGTATTACCTTAATACTTACCTTGTTATTCTAATTAAAATTTTTATCTGTAGAATATAATTTCTACCATAATCTAGGAAAATTTATGAAACTGAAATCTTTAGCAGGAACCATCGGCTTAACCTTAGCAGTATCACAAGCAGCTTTTGCTTTACCTAACGGCCGTCCTTTTCAGGAATTGAGCCAGGCTGTGGCAGATAACACTGCTCTTATTGGTGAAAACCTAGAGGCGATAACATCAATTCAAAGTAATATTGCAACAATCAACACTCAACTAGATACGATCAACGGCACATTAACATCCTTAGATACACGTGTATCTGCAAATACTGCAGGGATTGATGCTGCTGTTCTTCGAATAGCAACAAATGAAGGTGATATTGAAACCTTAGAATCTGATCTTGGGATTTTAAGAGGAGATATGGAGTTTGAACTTGAATCTTTAAGAACCGAGTTAAGTTCAGATCTTGATAGTGCAATTGCCGATTTAGTTGATGCTAATGTTGCACTCGCTGCCAACTTAGCACAATCAGTAGTAGATCTCACTGCAGCAATAGTAGCTGGAGATGCTACAGTGGAAGCTACTCTCAATTCACAGGTAACATTATTATCGGCACAAGTTACAAGTAACACGGCACGAATTGGTAGTTTAGAATCATGGAAGAGTTCCATCATTACACAAATTGATAGCAACACAGTGAGAGTCGCTACTCTTGAGAGCGAACTTGCAGCATTAAAAACCACCGTAGAGTCATTTCATGATGTCTGTGTGGAATCTATATCGATAGGTCAAAGCATTGGCGGCGAATTGGTAAATGATGCTACCTGTACTTCAGATTCTCGAAATGAACATGGCGCACGATACTACACGTTTACCGTACCAACACAACAAAGCGTAACAATTCATATGTTAGGTAGTCATTCAAATGATGGCACACTTCGTGACCCGTACCTGTATCTTCACGCTGGAGATCGAACAGGAACAGTAATATCAAATGATGATGATGCAGGAACTGGTTGGAACGCGCGTATAACACGCACACTCAATCCAGGAACCTATACTATTGAAGCAACGTCGTTTAGCTCTACGCAATATGGCACGTTTAGTTTACAAATTCAGTAAGATATCATTCCTACTGACAAATCAATAAAAAAAGCCCCGCTGATTTATGATGCAATCAATGGGGCTTTTTTGTACTATTTTAAGCGGGGGAGCTTACA
>CAJVYO010000189.1 GCA_913009515.1 uncultured Methylococcaceae bacterium | reverse complement strand
ATGTATGTCATGGATTATTTAATCCGTCGGGATGCTGATTATGATGCGGTGTGGTTAATTGCACCTGAAACCGATGGTATATTGGGGCGATGGACGCAATTTTTTGAGGCACAGGGAAAGTTATTGTATGGCTCATCATCTGCAGCAATTAAGTGTTGTGAAAACAAATTATTGACACTGAAAACCTTACAGCAAGCAGGTGTTGCGTGCGTACCTACGCAGTTATTTCAAGGTGATTTTTTAGCTGGTAGCGATAAGCAAATTTTAAAAGCCAATCGCTCGGCAGGTTGCGATGAAGTGTATGTCTTAACGGATAGTTTGCCGACCTTAAAACCGAATAGTGATTATATTATTCAGCCTTATATTCCGGGTGAAGCATTAAGCTTATCGTGTGTTTGTTATCAAGGTGAAGCATGGTTGGTGTGTTGCAATAAACAACAGCTAGACATTGTTGATAATCAATTTAAATTATTGGCGTGTGAGGTCAATACTTACTCTGATAAATCAGGAAAATATCAGCATTTATGTGAGCAAGTTGCTAAGGCGATACCGACTTTATTCGGTTATGTGGGCATTGATTTCATATTAACAGAGCAGGGGGAATTACTGGTTTTAGAGGTTAATCCGCGTTTAACGACTTCTTATGTTGGTATTAAGCAGGCTTTAGGCTTGAATATTGCTGGATGGGTGATGAGATTGGTTGATAATGACAAACCAATGTTTGAAGCAATTAAAGATGGCAGTGATTCAGTGATGATAGAGTTAGCGTGTTAAATCTAGAATCTCATGTTTAATAAAAAGTAGATTGTTGTAAATAGCGGTTAAATCATTAATTTTAGTGCTGTCAAAATTATGCGAGACAAAATAGCGGTAATCATGTTTTGCAAGGCGTTCTAAAATCACAAAATGCCATAAACTGCCTCGAATATAAGCGCCTTTAATACTGTCCCATTGATTGAGTTCTACTGCGGTAATTAATTCCGCTAAAAGTTGTGGTTCAGGAAAGCCGTCGCTGTGTCCTTTTTTAAATTCTTGGATAAAAAAGTAAGGGGTTTCGCCTTCAAATAAGCCTTTGGCAACAGCAAAATCAGCGGTACCATTAAAAATAAAATGTTCAGTTTTATAGTGAAGTGGTAACTCGTAAAAGTCACGCAATTGATGCTTGATTGATTTAAAATGAATGCGATTTAAAATAGGGGATAAAAATTTAATTTTTAAATCTTCTTCATTATAATTTTCAATTAAATCAATATTATCATTAATTAAATTTTGTAAGAAAAGGTTGGTTTCAGTATTAATATCAAGCGGCTGAAACCACGTTTCAAACGCAGCATGATTAATTTTACGCTGGATAGTGACCAGTGATTTTAAATCATTAAATTTAATTTTACTGTATTGATAAGTCGGTATTTTATTTTGTTTTTTGTAAAATTCTTCATTTAATTTTTTTAAATCGGCTTCGCTTATATTAGCGATAAAATCATCTAAGCTCATCGTTATATCAAGGGTTAATTTTTAAAATTACATTATAGTGGGGAATGACTTTATGCAACAACACATTATTGGCTGGGATATTGGCGGTGCTCATTTAAAGGCAGCGTGGTTAAATGAGCAGGGTGAAATACTAGGGGTGTATCAAGCCGCCTGTCCTTTATGGCAAGGAATGGAAACTTTAGAAATTGCTTTAGCAGAGATTGAAACGCATTTTCCTGAAGAAATAAAGCACCATGTTATTACCATGACCGGTGAATTGGTGGATTTATTTACCAGCCGAGAAGCGGGGGTAATGGCTATTTTGGCAGTGATAGAGAAAAACTTAGCCACTAAAACAGTCAATGTTTATGCAGGGCGGCTAGGTTTTATTAATTTAAGTGAGGTCAAAACTAGCCATATAAATGATATTGCATCGGCAAATTGGCATGCCAGTGCATCGTATGCGGCACAGCATTGTTCACGAGGGCTATTTGTTGATATAGGCAGCACCACCACCGATATTTTATTGCTCGAAAATAAACAAGTGCAGGCTCAGGGTTATACTGATTTTCAGCGTTTACAATCTGCTGAATTAGTGTATACCGGCATCGTTAGAACCGCAGTGATGGCGGTAGCAGGGTCAGTGATATTTAAAGGCGTAGCAACGGGTGTTATGCGTGAATATTTTGCCACTATGGCTGATGTATACCGATTGACTGAAGAGTTAGAACCTCAGCATGACCAATCAGAAACTGCTGATGGCGCGGAGAAAACTATTATGGCGAGTGCAAGACGTTTAGCACGGATGTTGGGCTGTGATATTGAAGATTTTGACTTGAGTGATTGGCAGAGTTTATCTCAACAACTTCGTGAACAACAGCGTTTAAGTATTCAAGCTGCCTGTGAACGGCAATTATTATCTCAGCCAGCTACCTTAATTGGAGCAGGTATTGGTCGTTTTTTAGTGCAAGAAATCGCCCAGCGTTTAGGTTGTGAATATCGTGATTTTGGAGATTTATTGGTAATAAAGCAACAGTCGACTATGCAGGCGGCTGATTGTGCCCCTGCGGTAGCTATCGCGTATTTGGCTAATCATTCCGAGTGGCTTCTGGTAAAATAAACCACTATTTTTATTTTTGTCATTTAATCAGTCGTAGTCATGCATGTCCTTTCAAAAACCTCAGCTTAGTGAATTACCCTATTTACCAGACAGTGCTTTATTATTTTCTAATATTGCTGAACAGCCGTGGTCGATTTTTTTAGATAGTGGGCTAGCAGATAAGCGTCAAGGGCGTTTTGATATATTAGTCAGTGAGCCTATTTGTACTTTAGTGACTGAGGCTGATAAAACCACAATATGGCACCAAGAAAGCGGTGAAATAATTTCAGATCAAGAACCCTTTAGTTTAATACAGCAGTATTTACCTGAAAAGCAGGGGTTTCCTGAAGTACCTTTTAGTGGCGGAGCATTAGGTTATTTTGCGTATGACTTAGGGCGGCAGTTAGAAGTTTTGCCTGACATTGCTCAAAATAGTGAAAATATTCCTGATATGGCGGTCGGAATTTATACATGGGCAATCGTGGTTGACCATCAGCTTGCAAAAAGCTATTTAGTGGGCTGTACTGAAACAGAACAGCAGTGGCAGGTCTTAATTGAAAAATTTAGCCATTATCCCCAATCGCAAGTAATTGATGACTTTAAAGTCACCTCAGCGGTGCAGTCAAATATGACAGCTAAAGCTTATACAGCGGCTTTTGAAAAAATTAAACAGTATTTAATCGAAGGTGATTGTTATCAAGTTAATTTAGCCCAACGATTTGTGGCGGCATGTGAGGGTAATCCGTGGACGGCATATTGTCAGTTACGGCACTTAAATTCAGCCCCGTTTAGTAGTTATCTTAATTTGCCACAGCTGCAAATTTTAAGTTCATCGCCCGAACGATTTTTAAAGCTCAGTGATAATGACGTTGAAACTAAACCGATAAAAGGTACACGACCGCGTAAACAAAATAGCGTAGAAAATCAGCAACAGATTGATGCGTTAAAAAATAGTGATAAAGACCGTGCTGAAAATGTAATGATTGTGGATTTATTGCGTAATGACATCAGCAAAACTTGTGTAGATGGCTCAGTTAAAGTACCAAAATTATTTGATGTCGAAAGTTATGCCACGGTGCATCATCTCGTGAGTACCGTGGTGGGCAAATTAAAGCCAAATTATCATGGTTTAGATTTGTTGCGTAGTTGTTTTCCAGGTGGCTCGATTACCGGGGCACCTAAAATTCGGGCAATGGAAATTATTGAAGAATTAGAGCCGCATCGGCGTGGCGTATATTGTGGTTCGGTTGCCTATATTGGTTTTGATGGCAATATGGATAGTAATATTACCATTCGTACCTTAGTGCATACACAGAATAGTATTCGTTTTTGGGCGGGTGGGGGTATCGTGCATGATTCAGTCGCCGAAGATGAATATCAAGAATGCTTTGATAAAGCGGCGGCCATGTTACGTCTATTAGCTT
>CAJVYO010000188.1 GCA_913009515.1 uncultured Methylococcaceae bacterium | reverse complement strand
ACTCCAATAAATTACTGAGTAAATTTGGCTTACAAAAAACAGCGAAAGGGATTCAACTTAGCTCAAAAAAAGGCCGATTGCCTAAAGGCTTGCGTGAAAATGATGTCATTACATCTCTTAACGGCTATTCACTCAATGATATAGAAAATGACCCCACTCTCGTTGATCAGTTTATAGAAAGTGGAGATATAGAAGCCTCTTTAGAGCGTAATGGACGTACCATTTTTTTTAAAATCCCACAAAAACTACTGAGTACCTGGAAGACATCACGATAAGCTTACTTATTTTCCGAGTTTAATTTAAACGACTCCGGCCTATAACATTCCCTCTATTTCATCCCAGCGCGCATAAACCTCTTCTAATATTTTTTCAGCATTTTCTAATGATTTCAGTGTTTCATTAATCTCAGTTTGTTCTTGCTGATAAAAATCAGCTGCATTAATCACATTATTAATCACTTCCACTTCATGCTCTAAAATTTCAATCCGTACCGGTAATTCATCTAGTTCTTTTTGCAGTTTATAACTTAATTTTTTCGTCGTATTGCTGGGTTTACTGGATTTTTCTTTTTCTACTATTTTTTCAGCCGGCTTATTTTTTATTTGTTGGTTTTTATAGGCTAGCCAATCTGAATAGCCGCCTACATATTCATTAACAATGCCTTCACCTTCAAAAGCAATCACACTGGTAATCACATTATCTAAAAAAGCTCTATCATGACTAACAATTAATAAGGTGCCTTCATAATCAACTAAACGCTCCTCTAATAATTCCAATGTTTCCATATCTAAATCATTAGTCGGCTCATCCATAATGATTAAATTAGCCGGTTTAGTAAATAATTTAGCTAATAATAAACGATTCTTCTCACCACCAGATAAAGTTTTAACCGGCGACCTTGCTCGTGCAGGGGTAAACAGAAAATCACTTAAATATGAAATCACATGACGCGGCTCACCATTAATTAAAACATGGTCATTACCGCCCGCAATGGTATCTGAAACACTGATATTTAAATCTAGCACTTCGCGTAATTGGTCAAAATAAGCCACATCTAACTGCGTACCTTGTATGACTTCACCACTATTCGGCTCTAATTCTTTCAGTAATAATTTTAAAAAGGTGGTTTTTCCAGCACCATTCGGACCAATTAAACCAATTTTATCGCCACGCTGAATAACCGTTGAAAAATTATGCACAATATCCTTGTTAGGATGATTAAAAGTGACATCTTTCATCTCAATCACTTTTTTACCTGAATTTTTGCCGCTATCCAACTCTATTTTAGCGGTGCCTAGTACATTACGACGCTGTGAACGCTCTTTGCGTAAAGACATTAATGCTCTTACGCGGCCTTCATTTCTGGTACGACGGGCTTTAATACCTTGGCGTATCCAAACTTCTTCTTCGGCTAATTTTTTATCAAATAAGGCATTTTGAGTGGCTTCTTCTTCTAAAGATGCAGCTTTTTTAACTAAATAATCGGCATAATCCCCCGGCCAAGACACCAAATTACCACGGTCTAAATCAATAATACGGGTCGCTAACGCTTGTAAAAAAGAACGATCATGCGTCACAAACAATATAGCACCTTTAAAAGTCACTAATTGCTCTTCCAGCCACATAATACTTTCTAAATCCAAATGGTTAGTCGGCTCATCCAATAATAAAACTTCAGGATCAACTACTAATGCTTTGGCTAATGATACCCTACGCTTCCAACCACCGGATAAGCCTTTTACTTGAGTATCGGCAGGTAAATTAAGCCGACTTAGAATATTTTCTACCCGCTGCTGTATTTGCCAACCATCATGCACATCTAATTCATGTTGCAAACGCCCCATTTCTGCCATGACTTGTTCAGTAAAATCCGTCATCAAGGTTAATTCATGATAACGCTTAATCCATTCACCGACTTTACCTAAACCACCGGCTACTACGTCATAAATAGTCTCTTCATCTGGAAGTTGCGGCATTTGTTCTAATACGGCAATACGCAATTCAGACTTATACCAAAGCTCGCCTTCATCCGCCTGAATATGCTTCATCACAATTTTCATTAGCGTCGATTTACCTTCGCCATTTCGACCCAGCAAACCAACGCGTTCGCCTTCTTCTAATTGAAAATCTGCCTTGTTAAGTAAAGAATGTGTACCAAATGCAATCGAGACTTTTTTTAAACGTAATAATGCCATAGATAAATAAGCTTAGGTTATTGGGTTAATTTTAAATATTTTTCATAAAGCGAATCTTTTGACTCTACTTTACTGGGATCTTTATCGATGCAATCGACAGGGCAAACTTCAATACACTGCGGTACATCATGGTGACCAATACATTCAGTACATAAAGCAGGATCAATAATATAAATATCCTCGCCTTGTGTAATCGCACCATTGGGACATTCAGGTTCACACACATCACAGTTAATACATTCATCATCAATCAATAATGACATAACTTATCCTCGTTTAAATTTGTTAGTTAACGATTTGCGAACAATATCAGGTACAAAATCTGATACATTGCCGCCTAATCTTGAAATTTCTTTAATCATACTCGATGAAATAAACTCATATTGCTCCGCAGGGGTTAAAAACATGGTTTCTAATTCAGGCGATAAACGTCGATTCATACCTGCTAATTGAAATTCATATTCAAAATCTGAGATCGCACGTAGGCCTCTTAAAATAACATTAGCACCCTGCTGTTTAGCACAGTCGACTAATAAATTATCAAAGCCAATAATCACCACATTATCCATATCTGCGGTCACAGTTTCTAATAAATCAACACGCTGAGACACATCAAATAAAGGCGATTTATTACTATTTACCGCCACCGCAACAATCACTTTATGATACAAGCGAGCGGCTCGTGCAATAATATCAATATGACCATTGGTCACAGGATCAAAAGTTCCAGGATAAATAGCCGTTATTTCCATAAGCGTTTAAAACAAACCAGTAAATTTAGGTATAAAACCCACCATTGTACCGCATTAAACACGCTCAAATAAATAATAGCTCACTTGACCCGCTGTTTTATGTTTCAAACATTGCCAATTTTCAGGCGTATCATTAAGCTCTAACGACCGCTCTACTTCCACATAAATTTTAGCCCCATCTAACAACCAGCCTTTATCTTCTAGCCAGTGCATTGCTTGACTTGCTAAATCCTTAAAAAAAGGCGGATCTAAAAAAACCACATTAAAGCGTTCAGCATCTCCCGCCAAATAACGCATCACATCTTGTTTCACTACTTTTACTTTATCAGTCGCGGTTAATAACTGTGTATTTTCATGCAGCTGCTGGCAAACTTTATGATGATTATCAACTTGCACCACCTGAGTCGCTCCACGAGAAGCCGCTTCTAAACCTAATGCACCACTGCCTGCATATAAATCTAAACATCGACTTCCCAGCACATCATATTGCAACCAATTAAACAGCGTTTCACGGACTCGGATAGGCGTAGGGCGTAAGCCTTCTAGCTCTAACACCTTTATATTCCTTCCGCGCCACTCACCTGCAATCAGTTTTATTTTTGAACTCATCGTTAACCCATAAAAAAATTCTTCACTATAGGTTATTGTATTTATTAAATCCAATAAAAATAGTCACATTTTTAGAGCTCACAATATACGGTATAATCAATCCCAATATTACCTTACTTATTTAACATGCTATGACCTCACCTAAAAAAACATTATCTTGGCAAAATTACCTGGAATTATGTAAACCCAAAGTCGTTTTATTATTGGTCTTTACCGCTATTGTCGGCATGTTATTAGCAGTTCCCGGCATGCCGCCTATTGCTGAATTTATTTATGCCAGTATAGGTATTGGGCTTGCCTCATCATCTGCGGCGGCTATCAATCATTTTATCGATCAAAAAGCCGATGCAGAAATGGCACGGACAAAAAATCGCCCTCTGCCTCAAGGTGAATTAAACTCAAAAAATGTCTTAATCTTTGCCGCAATTTTAGGCGTTATTGCAATGGCAATCTTGATTATATTTATTAATCTTTTAACCGCATTACTTACCTTTTTGTCATTAATTG
>CAJVYO010000187.1 GCA_913009515.1 uncultured Methylococcaceae bacterium | reverse complement strand
TGCTTATTTCACCCGCTAAATCATTAGATATGCAGGCAGCGTATCCTGAAATAACATTAAGTGAACCCTCATTTTTAGAGGCATCAAGTCGCTTAATTGAACAGTTACGATTATTAAATGCTGACGAAGTTCAAGCCTTAATGGGCATTAGTGAAAAATTAGCGGCTTTAAATGTACAACGGTTTCAAGAGTGGCATATAGATCATAAAACAGAATCTTGCCCTGCAATATTTGCGTTTCAAGGTGATGTTTATCAAGGATTAGATGCGGCTTCCCTTAATAAAAAATCATTAGACTTTGCTCAACAGCATTTGCGTATTTTATCTGGCTTATATGGCATATTACGGCCTTTTGATGTCATGCAAGCCTATCGTTTGGAAATGGGGACTAAATTAGCCACAGAAGATGCTAAAAATCTATATGAATTTTGGGGCGAACGTTTACATTTATCGTTACAAAAAGAACTGGATAAACTCGCGGCTCCTAATTTAATTAACTTAGCTTCTCAGGAATATTTTAAAGCCGTACACGCTCATAAATTATCAGCCAGAATCATTACGCCGGTGTTTAAAGACTATAAAAATGGCGAATACAAGGTGATCAGTTTTTATGCAAAAAAGGCACGTGGTATGATGGTCAGATATATACTTGAGCAACAGATAACACAGGTCGAGCAACTAAAACAGTTTAATGTGTCCGGTTATCATTTTTCAGCTGAGGTATCTGATGAGGTGAATTGGGTATTTTTGCGTCAAGTAGATTAATCATAGTTATTCAAAAGAGATAATAAAAATATGCGTAAAAATGTAGCCTTATATACTGCTGAAAACCACCGTTTTATTTTATTAAATGAAAGTGAACCCGGTGAAGAAGATGGTATTCCGTCTAATCAGTTTTTAATTCTGCATAATGGTAAAGGGACGTTGATGGATCCCGGTGGCTTTGGGGTGATGCCTCAAGTGCTGAATGAATTATTACAATATGTACAACCGAGTGATATTGAAGCCTTAGTGTTATCGCACCAAGACCCTGATATTGTCGGCGGCTTAACCACTTGGTTGCGTTTAACCTCTGCTGAAGTGTATGTGTCTAAAATTTGGCAGCGATTTTTACCCCATTATGGTATTACCGGTATGGACCGTTTTGTTGGTATTCAAGATGAGGGTGAAACACGCGTGTTTGGTTCAGGATTAGAATTACAATTTATTCCGGCTCATTTTTTACATTCACCCGGACAGATTAATGCCTATGATCCCATTTCAAAAATATTATTTACCGGTGATATCGGAGCATCAGAAGTGCCGCAAGATAATTGTGAAGTGTTTGTGGAAGATTTTCAGGCTCACTTAGCCCATACCGAATGGTTTCACCAGCGTTATATGGCCTCTAATCGTGCTTTACGATATTGGGTGCAGCAAGTGCGTAAATTAGATATTGATATTATTGCGCCACAACATGGGCCGTTGTATCGAGGACAAGCAAAAGAAGATTTTTTAAATTGGCTATATGATTTGCAATGTGGCTCTGATTTATTAACGGTAAGAGATTAATAAGTATGTCTAGTTTTCATAGTAACCCCTCTGAACTAAAACGTTTTTATACGCATATTATTGATAATTTGACGCGCTTACTTGAAGCTCAAGTGCGTGGACAAATGTTTAATAAAGGTATGATTGACCAAGTGACTGCTGAATTAAATCGTTTATCAATCAATCTTGATAATGGTGAGCAGGATGTTCAAGGGATTAATAATGAAAAGGCTAAAAAACAAGCGGATATTATAAAAAATACCTTAGCTATTTTATCAAAAGAACAGCAAGTTGATTGGGGCAGTAGTTGTGACGTTTTACAATCTTTAATTGTTGATGTGCATGATATTATTGAAAAACTCTCTTTATCAGTGATTGATAAAAGTTTATTTGAACGTCAATCACATGTGTTAGAAAGCATTATTTTATCGCATGAAAATGTAATGCAATGGCAGGATTTTGTGCAAGATATTTTGCGTGATTTTCATGGCTTCTTTCCCTTTAATTTTTTTAGTATTGCGTTTGCGGATGAAAACGGTATTAAACTTTACCTTTATTATTTAGGGGATTATTCAGAGGAAACTAAAAAACAAGCTCGAAAAATATTGAGTGCTAATTTATTAAATGGTTTAGAGCAACCGACCGATGCATCTGTTGATATTGAAGAATTTAAGATTATAGGTATTGCTAATGAACGTCCGGTTAATGAACTGGAAGTCATTAGTGTTTCAGTACCCTCTGACAGTCAAGGTGTGGGAGGTATTTTAGGCGTAGGTTATGCGTCTGGCTATGCTCTAAGCACGCAAGAACAAAGCATTATTCGTTCATTATTATCGGTGATGGTGATGGTGGTGGGGTCGAGTAAATCATTATCACGGTCATTATCAGAATTAGAATTTTATGCCGACCATGATCCTTTAACGGGCTTGCATAATCGTCGTTATTTGAATGAAATTCTTGCTTATGAAGTCGATAGGTCAGCACGGCATCGGCATTGTTTTAGCTTATTATCGATTGATATTGATAATTTTAAATTAGTTAATGATGGCCATGGCCATGTTGTCGGCGACCAAGTATTGATACATCTCGGTCAAATTTTACAAAAAGTCTTACGCAGTGGTGATGTATTAGCCCGTGTGGGCGGTGATGAATTTATGATTATCTTGCCTGAAGTGGTGGCTAAAAATGGCATGAGGGTTGCAGAATCCTTGCGTAAAGCGGTCAGTGATTTTGATTTCTCGATTGTGGCTCAAAATGGCAATGCAGTGCAGATGACAATCTCTATTGGTAGTGCGAGTTTTCCAAGTGATGGTGATGGCTATAATGATTTGATATCAGGGGCAGATATTGCTTTATATCAGGCGAAAGCATCAGGTAAAGATTTTATTTGCAGTGTGGATACTGTGACACAAGGTTTAGTTGAAAATAAAAAAATGGTGGGTTTATCGCATGTGCTACAAAAAGCACTCGAAGAACAGCGTATCGTGCCTTATTTTCAGCCGATTATTGATTGTAAAACAGGTGAAATTTATTCTTATGAGGCTTTAGCAAGACTGGAAACAGAAGATGGTGAAGTTATTTCGGCGGGTATGTTTATTGATGCAGCCGATAAATATGGTATTAGTTTAGCCTTAGATCATATTATGCTGCGTAAAGTCACTGAATTTATGGAAAATAAATTTAATGAAACCGGTGAAATGCCGTTGGTGTTTGTTAATTTAACGCCCAATGAAATTCAGCATCGCAATATTCTCGATTATGCTGCTGATTTATGTCGTCAACATCATATTCCTGCGAATCGGATTGTGTTTGAAGTGACGGAACGAGAAGCAATTGGTGATTTGGCTAATATGCGTAAATTTTTAAGTAGTTTACGTGAGAAAGGCTTTGCTTTTGCGTTAGATGATTTTGGTAGTGGTTATAATTCATTTCATTATTTACGTGAATTACATTTTGAATATGTGAAAATTGACGGCACATTTATTAGTAATATTTTAAATTCTAAAATTGATAATGCGTTAGTCAAAAGCTTAACGCAATTATGTCAAGAATTAGACATGACTGTATTGGCTGAATTTGTTGAATCTGAAGAGATTATGCAGCACTTAAAATCAATAGGTATAGATTTGGCTCAAGGCTTCCATTTAGGTTTGCCGCAAGCCGATTTTAATCAGCTGGCTTAATGGATTATTAAGCCCTCTCCCCATTAATGTATTAGCTATATTTTTCTAATGCAATTTCAGTTGCTTGAGGATAATTAATTTTACCCGTTGCTAAAATAGGAATATTATCAACAATAATAAATTTCTTGGGAAGATTAAGACTTGGCGTGCCTTTCGCTTGTTTGATGAGTAATTTACTCGTCGCTGCTTGGTAAGTAGTAAGTAAAATAAGTTGCTCGCCTTTTTTCTCATCATGAATACTGACTAATGCGTGCTGTTCATCGGTCCAAAGGTCATTAATAATTTGTTCGGTTGCGGTAAGTGAAATCATTTCACCGCTAATTTTCGCAAAACGTTTGCTACGGCCTTTAATCGTCACATAGCG
>CAJVYO010000186.1 GCA_913009515.1 uncultured Methylococcaceae bacterium | reverse complement strand
TTAGATGGCAATGTACGCAGAGTATTAGCCCGCTTTAAAGCCATAGAAGGCTGGGTGGGCAAACGAGAAATTAGCCAAAGTTTATGGCAAATTAGTCGCGACTACACACCACAAAAACGGGTTGCCGATTATACGCAGGCGATGATGGATTTAGGAGCGACCTTATGTACACGTTCTAAGCCACAGTGTCAGCAATGCCCTTTAAAATCGGATTGTTTAGCCTTAGCAGAGAATAAAGTACATTTATTACCCACACCTAAACCTAAAAAAATCTTACCGATAAAACAGCTTTATTTTATTATTGCTCGCAATCAACATCAGCAAATATTAATAGAAAAACGAGCTGCGGTAGGTATTTGGGGTGGGTTATGGAGTGTACCTGAAATTGATGCCGAACAAGACTTAGCCTTATGGTGTCTACAAAATAACCTCACTATCACCAGTCAGGAAATATTAGAGACAAAACGACATACTTTCTCGCATTATCATTTAGATTACACGCCAATTTTGATTACAGTGGATAACCTTAATAATAATGTGATGGAGTCAGAAAAAAAACGCTGGTATAAACATCATCAGGATAAAAATATTGCATTACCCGCACCGATTACACAATTATTTAATAACTTAATAGAGGATTAACATGACACGATTAGTCAATTGCTTAAAACTAGGCACTGATGCCGCTGGCTTAGATAGCCTGCCCTTTCCAGGAAGTAAAGGACAATATATTTACGATAATATTTCTCAACAAGCGTGGCAGGAATGGATTTCTATGCAAACTATCTTAATTAATGAACACCGTTTAGCGAGCTTTGAGCCCAGTGCAAAAAAATTAATTGCTGAGGAAAGAGAGAAGTTTTTATTTGGTAATGATTTTCAAATGCCCGAAGGTTATTTGGAAGGTAATAAATAACACCCCCTCATCCAACCTTCTCCCTCTGGAGAAGGCTTTTTCTTATGATTATTTAACGACGCATTGAATCAAAAAATTCAACATTAGTCTTAAAATCTTTTAATTTACCGAGTACAAATTCTGAGGCCGCCATTTCATCCATAGGCTGTAATATTTTGCGTAAAATCCATGTTTTTTGTAACTCATCAGGATTCACTAAATAATCTTCACGACGTGTGCCTGAACGATTAATATTAATCGCCGGATAAATCCGTTTTTCAGCAATTTTACGTTCAAGGTGTAATTCCATATTACCGGTCCCTTTAAACTCTTCGTAAATTACTTCATCCATACGCGAGCCTGTATCCACTAATGCGGTTGCAATAATGGTTAAACTGCCACCCTCTTCAATATTACGTGCAGCACCAAAAAAACGTTTCGGTTTTTCTAAGGCATTGGCATCGACCCCACCGGATAATAATTTACCTGATGACGGAGCGACAATATTATAAGCACGGGCTAAACGCGTTAAAGAATCTAATAAAATAACCACATCATGCTTATGTTCAACTAAACGACGGGCTTTTTCAATCACCATGTCTGCGACTTGTACATGACGCGTAGCCGGTTCATCAAAAGTACTTGAGACCACTTCACCGCGAATACTACGCTGCATTTCGGTCACTTCTTCCGGACGCTCATCAATTAATAATACAATTAAATAACATTCAGGGTTATTTTCGGCAATCGCATGAGCAAGACTTTGTAAAATCATGGTTTTACCAGCCTTAGGCGGCGAAACAATCAATCCCCGCTGGCCTTTACCAATCGGAGCAACCAAATCAATCACCCGTCCGGTTAAATCTTCGCTGGTACCATCGCCTTTTTCTAAAATAAACCGCTTAGTAGGAAATAACGGCGTTAAGTTAGAAAATAATATTTTATTTTTTGCATTTTCAGGGGCTTCAAAATTAATTTGTTCCACTTTGAGCATTGCAAAATAACGCTCACTATCTTTGGGGGGTCTAATTTTTCCACTGACGGTATCACCGGTACGCAAACTAAAACGTCTAATTTGACTAGGCGAAACATAAATATCATCAGGGCCTGCTAAATAAGAGCTACCAGGGGTTCGTAAAAAGCCAAAACCATCTTGTAAAATTTCAATGACGCCATCGCCATAAATATCTTCACCACTTTTGGCTTGTTTTTTGAGGATTGAAAAAATAACATCTTGCTTTTTAGAGCGTGAGATATTTTCAATATTAAGCTCTTCTGCAAGCGCAATAATATCTGTGATAGATTTTAATTTTAATTCAGTTAGATTCATACAAGGCGTTTTAAAAAATGGAAAGCACTCTAGGCGTATCGAAGACACACTAAGTGTTAGCAAGGATTAGGTTTGTGAGGTAAAAAAACGACGCTTAAGACCTAAGCATCAGGGTTTCAGTATACGCGTAAACCCAAGAAATCACAACTACTGCATTTCTTGGGTACACTAAAATAATATGTAACTAAATTATAAAACGACTTTAAAAATTAAGTCGTTTCATTAATTTCTAAATATTATCATCAATAAATTGAGCTAATTGAGATTTAGTTAAAGCACCGACTTTAGTGGCTTCAACATCTCCCTCTTTAAACAGCATAAGTGTTGGAATACCACGCACACCATAATGTGCTGGTGTTTCAGAATTGTCATCAATGTTTAGCTTTACAACAATAATTTTATCAGCGTATTCTTGAGCTATTTCATCTAAAACCGGTGCTATCATTTTGCAAGGACCACACCATTCTGCCCAATAATCAACCAAAACAGGCTTAGCTGCTTTTAAAACAAGCTCATCAAAATTACTATCCGTTACATGAAGGACTGAGTCACTCACGCTATTCTCCAAATTATTTAACAAGTGGCTAATATCGCTGTATCAGCATATTTTGTCAATCTATTTTCCTAAAGCTCACGTTTTTTATTTAAAAAATATTGTAACTAATTGTTAAACCTAATTTTTCATATCCCCTATATAAAATAATATTCTTATAATCGTTACTTTTTTGACGCTAAAATTAACCCCCAAAAACCACTGACTATTCCCCAAAATATAAAAACAACCGTATAATTCAAGCTTAAATTTTATTTTGAATGGATACATTAGCATTATGTGTGGAATTGTCGGTGGTGTTACAGAACGTAATTTGATGCCTATTTTATTAGAGGGCTTACGTCGCCTTGAATACAGGGGCTATGATTCATCAGGCATCGCGGTATTAGATAAACATCAGCAACTTGCTCGCGTGCGTTCTATTGGTAAAATTATTAATTTAGAACAGAAAATAACCGCAGAACAACCCAAATTAAAAGGTTATCTAGCGATTGCTCATACTCGCTGGGCAACTCACGGTGTTCCCTCTGAAAATAATGCCCATCCGCATATTAGCGAACAAACCGTAGCGGTTGTGCATAATGGCATTATTGAAAATTACCAAGACTTACAAGCAAAACAACAAGCTCAAGGCTATCAATTTGAATCCGAAACCGATACCGAAGTCATTGCTCATGCTGTACACCATCAATTAAAACAAACACCTGACCTTTATACAGCGGTTAAAAATGCGACTATCGAATTTGAAGGGGCTTATGCGATTGGCGTGATTAGCCAGCAAGATCCTAATACCTTAATTGCAGCCCGTCAAGGTAGTCCTCTAGTCATCGGTATTGGTATTGGAGAGCATTTTATTGCTTCAGATGTGTCCGCTTTATTACCGGTTACACAGCGTTTTATGTTTCTTGAAGAAGGCGATATTGCTAAAATTACCCGCGAACAAGTTATTATTTTTAATGCTCAAGGGGACGAAGTTACACGCCCCATTAAACAATCTACTATTTCTGCAGCCTCTGTTGAGTTGGGCACGCATAAACACTATATGCACAAAGAAATATTTGAACAGCCGCAAGCGGTCATCAATACCATAGAAGGTCGTATTACCCAAGATGCTGTTTTAGTCTCTACGTTTGGTCATCAGGCTGAAACACTGTTTAAAACTATTAAACAAGTACAAATTATTGCCTGCGGTACCAGCTATCATGCCGGATTAGTGGTAAAATATTGGTTTGAAGATATTTTAAAAATGCCTTGCCAAGTCGAAGTTGCCAGTGAGTTTCGTTATCGTCATCCAGTCATTTT
>CAJVYO010000185.1 GCA_913009515.1 uncultured Methylococcaceae bacterium | reverse complement strand
TGGAATGATTCAAAAGCCTTTAATTTTTTCCGTGGCAAGGAATGGATGCAAGAACCGTGTAAAAGCTGTGATGAGCAAGATAAAGATTTTGGTGGCTGTCATTGTCAGGCGTATTTATTGACCGGTGATATGACTAAAACTGATCCTGTTTGTCATAAGTCACCTGATAATCATATTATTCAAGCAGCGATTGCATCAGCACGAGAATCTGCATTATCGACTAATGAAAAACCGCTTATTTTTAGAAATAGTAAAAATTCTAAACGATTGTAAATAAAGACAGGTAGGTGATTAAAGCCTACGCCTTAAACTATTGTGCTTTTTTTACTAATTTCGATATGGCTAAAGGCGTAATTAATACGCAGTTCTTTATTTAATTGATAAATCTCAGCTTCTTCTTCATTATCACGAAAAATATGAATATAATCGCCATTATGCATTTTGCTATGTTCTAAAATAAGCCCGCCTAATAGATCTCTATCTTTAAATTGAGATAATAAGATACCCCACTCAATAAAGTTTTTATCTTTAGCAGCCTGAATAAAAACAAGATTTGATTCTAATGATAAAAGCTTGATGCCGAGGTGTAAGCGATTATGATCAAGACGCATAATTCTTTGAATAAAACCTAGTTCAAGATGTTTACTTTGTTTAATCGCAATTAAATCACCAATTTTAACTTTTTCTGATACATGCTCAAGATTAACCTCTAACTTATAGCCTTTTATACTATAATCAATAATGGTTAATTGAATATTATTATTATTATATTTTGAGTCTAGTGTCGCTTGCAGGTTATCATCATTGAGCTGTTTTTTATTAAGAAAATGTTTAGATTGACTAGGTGTATTTTTTTGATGCTCTTGCTCTATTAAACTAAATGCTTTACCTTTTTTTACTCGTGGTGATGATTGTTTAATTTGTTTTTCGAACTGTTCTGGTAAAGAGGATTCTTCTTTTAACGTATTAATAATATTTGTAAAACCAATAATGCCGAGTTTAATATTTTTTTGATAGGTGCGTTTATGAATACGTTTTTGCGATAAACTCAGCGTTTTTGCAGCTTGTAAAATATTAGCTTGCGTGATGGCTTGGATAGTATTTTTTTGTTGATTATTGTCATTTTTTATTTGTGTAACAATATTAACAATCGCATCATACGCGGTAAAAAAACGTAAAGCTCCCTGCTGCTTTTTTTCGTATAAGGTAAGTTTAATAGGTTCCTCATCAGTATTAAGGTCAATAATGGAATACTGAGGTTTTCGTTGAGGATCAAAGTGCTTTTCAAGTAATAAATCTGATTTTTGTTGCTCTAAACTTTCAAGAATAAAAAATATTTCACGAGGACGAAATTGTCTTAAATCACAATGGTAAATCGCCAGTAAATGTTTAAAAATTTGAAAAATAGTATGAGGTTTATCATTATCAATATTTTTTATCACTAATTTTTCTATTTTAAAATGACAAGCAATGCCATATAAAAAGTAACTGTGTTTCCAGAATAACTCAGGAGGTTGTTGGTAGGTTATCAGTGAATAAATATAAACTTCTATTAATGATTGTAAACTATAAAAGATAGTCGCTGCATTTTTAGCATTTTTTGACTCAGTAATAGAATCTTTAAGCCCTCGAGCAAACTCAATATACGTCCAGATAATATAGTTTGAAATTTCAGCTTCTCGTTGAGTAATCGGTAACGCACAATCGAGTAAAAAGTTTTTCAGTAATTGTAACTTTGGATAGAGCTTTTGGATAACATTAATCAAAAACGACGACATATCAGCTTTATTTAACGTGTCGGATTGGTTAATGGTTTGTACGACTAAAAATATATGTTCAGCCTGATGAATAATAAGGCGATCATTGATGGTATCAACCCAAAGATTAAATGATTTTTTAGTTAAGCTAAAAGGGAGTTCAAAATTTTTAGGAGCAGGCGGGGGGTTACTTTGAATATGCATATATTAGGTTGATGATAATTTATGATTTAAAAAGAAAGTTTATTTTTGTAATGATTTATCTGCTTTTGGCTTAATAAAGAACCATGAAAATAATAACCCTGATTCAAATAAAAACCAAATCGGAATCGCTAATAATGTTTGTGAAATAGCATCGGGCGGTGTTAAAAACATAGCAATAATAAAAGCACCGACAATGACATAAGGACGTTTTTCAGCTAATTGAGCCCGCGTAAATAAACCACTCCAAATCAGTACAATAGTGATAATAGGCACTTCAAATGCGAGTCCAAATGCAAAAAATAAGGTAATAATAAAATCTAGATATTTACTAATATCGGTCATCATCGCGACACCATTAGGTGCCGCTGTGGTTAAAAAACCAAAAATTAACGGTAAGGCAACAAAATAGGCAAAGGCCATGCCGAGAGCAAATAGCCCAATACTGGCGATTAATAGCGGTGCCATCATGCGTTTTTCGTGAGAATATAACGCAGGGGCAATAAATGCCCAAAAGTGGTACAAAATAACCGGTATGGCAATGAGAATCGCAGTGACAAAGACTAATTTAAAGGGGGTAAAAAAAGGCGAGGCAACATCAATGGCAATCATTGAGGTATTTTCAGGGAGAAATTGCAATAAGGGTTGGGCTAGAAAATGGTAAATGCTATTTGCAAACGGGGTCATTACCAAAAAAACCACTAATATACTGACCACAATTCTGATCAGTCGATGACGCAATTCAATTAAATGAGGCACAATGCTCGCCCCTAATGACTCAATTTCCATATTATTTTTCGTTTGAATCGTGTTTATTATCTAAGAATTTTTCAGCCCGTTGGTTTAAATTTAAACCGTCGGTCATGGCATCAAGTTGAGCTTGCTGCTCTTTCATCAACTGCCTTAATTCATCGGCTTTTAGCTCATCTTTAATTTCTTCTTTGGTGACCGCAACGGCATGACGAGCTTTTCCTAGCCAAAAACCCGCAATACGGGCAACTTTAGGCAGTTTTTCAGGGCCAATGACCAGTAAGCTCACTAATCCAACCATGCACAGTTCCCAAAAACCAATATCAAACATGACTTATACTTTATCGTGTTGTTTTTGGTTTACTTGACCTTCAATAATATTTTCTTCGGTTTCAGCGAGTGTTTCATTTTTTTCACTGTCTTTCATTGCAGAACGAAAGCCTTTAATCGCTCCGCCTAAATCACCGCCTACATTTTTCAAACGTTTAGTACCAAATAGCACTAAGACGATGACTAAGACAATCATTAATTGTGTGATACTAATACCCATCGATAAATTCCTTATTGTGTGCGTTGTGCTTTTTCTTCTAAGCCAGATAACCCAAAACGACGTTGTAATTCAGCTAAAACATCATCAGGGCTTAAATCTTGATGAGCTAATAATACCATTGAATGAAACCATAAATCAGCCATTTCATAAATAATTTGCTGTTTATCACCATCTTTTGCGGCAATGACGGTTTCAGTCGCTTCTTCCCCTATTTTTTTTAAAATAGTATCTAAGCCTTTGGCATATAAACTAGCAACATAAGAGCTATCAGCAGATTCTTGTTTACGCTGTTCTAAGACGGCGGCAAGTTGAGTTAAAGTATCAGTCATAGTGATTATTTTAAGTGTTATACATGTCAGCAGGGTCTTTTAAAACCGGTGAGTTTTCAACCCATTGATTATTTTCTAAGGTGCGATAAAAACAGCTTTCACGGCCTGTGTGACAAGCAATGCCGCCTTGTTGTTCAATGTTTAATAGAATTACATCAGCATCACAATCCACAGAAATTGATATGATTTTTTGTTGATTACCGGATTCTTCACCTTTCCGCCATAAGCGTTGTCGTGAACGTGACCAGTAAACCGCGTAGCCTGTTTGTTGCGTTAAAGTGAGTGATTCACGATTCATCCACGCAAACATCACTACTTTTCCTGAATTAATATCCTGTGCAATGACCGCAATTAAACCATCATCAGTCCATTGTATTTTATCTAGCCATGTGTCATTCATTTATAGTCGCACCTCAATCCCTTGTGCCTGCATATGTTGTTTAGCTTCTTCGATGCTGTATTCGGCAAAGTGAAAAATACTCGCGGATAACACCGCA
>CAJVYO010000184.1 GCA_913009515.1 uncultured Methylococcaceae bacterium | reverse complement strand
AATTTATCAAGGCATATTTACCTGATATTTAAAAATGCGTGCAGAGTTTCTTGAAAACCACGCTAATATTAGGTTATTAAGGTAAATATGCGTGATAATAATATAGTTATAATATTGTGAGGTTTAATATAATGGTAATATTTAAAATATGAATATTTTTGATAAATCATACCAACTAGTCGATGAATTTGTTTCAAAAAATGAAAATAATAGATTAATTTCTGGTACTGGAAGTTATTCGTCTTTATTCAGAGGATCATTATTTGGTGAAACTAAAACAAAAGAAGTTGTTGATGCTCTAAAAACTAAACAAATAAAAGTGTTATGGCTTGGGTCAAACCCAAATGTTCCTGAATCATTAAAATTAATACAAGAGAATAATAGTCAAAGCCATTATCAAGATTTTTTAATTCAAAAACAATGTGGGTATTTTTCAGAAGTATCTTATAATTCAGAAACTAATACATATCAATCTGGCTGGGATCCTATTAATAATCCTGATCATAAATGGAGTTTTTATACTGAAATTTTCAATAAAATTTATGGTAGTGAATCTACCTTAATGGCTAATTTTCTTCCTTGGGGAAGTGAAGATTATCAAAAGTTTTTAAAGGGTATTGGAAATATTGATAATTCTCTTCTTTCTAGATTATTAGAATTTTCAAGAAAATTAAATTTATTGTTAATAGAAGAGCTAAAACCTGAACTTATTGTTGTACCAAAAAGTATTGTTAATACACCTATTAAAAATTGGCACTTTGGTGCAGATAAAGATAATTTAGGAATTTCAAAAAGAATTGATGCAAAAGTTCCTTTTATCTTCACCCTTAAGGAATTATCTTTTAGTTATGGCGCTGTAAAAGTTCTTATATGTCCACACCCTTCCTATACTCCTAGAGTAGGAAAAGAAAATCGAGAAGATATTCAGAATGAAATAATTAATATGCTAACAAAAAAATCCACTTGACCATTTAAAGTGATTTTGGCGTTCTCAGGTCGCTTCGCTGCTCTGAGAACAAAGATAATTTATGCCTGATAACCAGATACTTTGGGTATCCATTATTAGGCAAAATCGCCTGTCAACTCGGGCGTTATGTTTTCAATAGTAATTACAATCATATTTTATCTTGATTTATGCACTAAATGTACATACACTAGAAACCATGGAATATGAATGGGATTCACTAAAAGCTACTGGAAATATCCGAAAACATGGTGTTGAATTTGCTGATGCTGTTATCGCATTAGAAGATGAATATGCTCTGACTATTGAAGATAATGACCATAACGAACAAAGGTTTAAAACTTTAGGCATGGGAGCTTTATTAAATATCTTACTTGTAATTCATGTTGAGCGCGGAGAAAATAATATCCGCATTATATCGGCTCGAAAGGCTGATAAAAAAGAAATTAAACAATATTACAAAGGGTTGAGTTATGAGTGAAGATTTCAGCAAAGGAAAACGTGGCTCAGTAGTTCCCTCTGATCCAAATAAAGTACGAATTACTATCCGCTTAGATGCTGATATTATTAACCATTTTAAAGCACAGGTTAATAATGCAGGGGGTGGAAATTATCAAACACTTATCAATGAGGCTTTACGAGAACATATTCAAGCCCACAATGAATCATTAGAAATAATACTGCGAAAAATAATTCGTGATGAATTAAAATTAATAAAGGTAGCCTAAAAAACATAACAAAAAAATCAAGCGGACGGCTAAAAGCGTCATGCCTTTTGCAAAAAGACGCAAAAGCCATGCCCCTTTTATAGATTTAACCTCTCATGAGAAAAAGCAACTAAAATTATTTCTAGAGGATTGGGTCAATGAGCAATCGTAATTTATTTTCAGAGTTATCTTTATCATTATCTGAGGCAAAAGAACATTCAGAGGGTAAGCTAACTTTAAAAACAGTTAAAATTGAAAGTGAGGGTGATTTTGTTATTTTGCCGAGTGAAATAATAAGTATTCGTAAGAAATTTAATATGTCTCAAGGAGTGTTTGCAAAATATTTACACACTTCCTCAAGAACTTTAGAGAACTGGGAGCAAGGTAGAAGTTGTCCAAATGGGCAAGCAACTACACTTTTACGTTTAGTAGAAAGTCATCCAGAAACACTGTCACAAATAGCGGCACTTTAAATGGCATCTGATTTGGTCGTTCCCAGTAAACCTGCCGAACTTTATTATCAGGTCGCTTCGCTGCCCTGAGAACAAAACGTTAGAAATTAACCTTGTTAAATCTTTGTTTATTATGAGTTTAGGGGGCTGAATATTTACAAAACATTTATAATAACCAGTTATTAAACTCTTCAGCATTCTAAAATAAGTGATTATATGCCTAACAACACCTTAGATATTCCTACTTTAATCACTGCATTAAGTACGTCTTTACAGCAGCATATTCAACAACGTCAGATTATTAATCCTATTTTAATCGGTATTCATACCGGTGGGGCGTGGATTGCAGCAGCAGTGCATCAACAATTAGCCATACAAGAGCCGTTAGCTGCAATGGATATTTCGTTTTATCGTGATGATTTTTCACAAATAGGCGTACACCCTAAAGTGAAACCCAGCACCTTACCGTTAACCATTGAAGGACGGGATATTATTTTAATCGATGATGTTTTTTATACCGGCCGCACTATTCGAGCGGCTTTAAATGAGATTTTTGATTATGGTCGTCCGAATCAAGTGTTGCTTGGTGTGCTGATTGAACGCAATGGCCGGCAAATTCCCTTACGTCCTGATTGCGTAGGAACAACCGTTGAATTATCGCAAGGTCAACGCATTAAATTATCAGGGCCTCAGCCTTTAGATATTGTTATTCAGCAGCAGGTGATGAAATGATTGCGATTGATAATTTACAACTCAATGCACAGGGACAACTCCAGCATTTTTTAAGTATTGAAGGGCTTAATCGTGAGTTATTAACCGAAATTTTAGATACCGCTGAATCATTTGCGGATTTATCGGCACAAAATATTAAAAAAACCCCGTTATTACGTGGCAAAACTATTGTTAATTTATTTTTTGAAAACAGTACTCGTACTCGTGCGACCTTTGAATTAGCCGCTGCTCGTTTATCGGCTGATGTGATGAGTATGAATATTGCCACTTCAGCCACGTCTAAAGGTGAAAGCTTACTCGATACCATTCGTAATTTAGAAGCGATGCAGGTGGATATGTTCGTGGTGCGTCATGCCTTAAGTGGGGCGGCGCATTTTATTGCTCAACATACCGCCCCGCATATTAGCGTGGTCAATGCGGGTGATGGCCAGCATGAACATCCTACCCAGGCGATGTTGGATATGTTTACTATTCGGCGTGTGAAAAAACAATTTTCAAATTTACGCGTTGCCATTATTGGTGACATTTTGCATTCACGGGTGGCTCGTTCACAAATTCATGCGTTAACATTACTTGGGGTTGAAGAAATTAGAGTAATTGCCCCGAAAACTTTATTACCGACGGGTATTGAAGATTTAGGCGTGAATGTATTTTATGATTTACAGACAGGTCTAAAAGATATCGATGTTATTATCATGTTGCGATTACAGAAAGAGCGTATGAACAGTGCTTTTTTACCGAATGAACGTGAGTATTTTAAATGTTTTGGCTTATCGGCAGAGCGTTTAAAAATAGCTAATAAAGGGGCGATGGTCATGCATCCCGGGCCGATTAATCGCGGTGTGGAAATAGCCTCAGAGGTGGCAGATGGTGAGCAATCGGTTATTTTACAACAGGTGAGCTATGGTATTCCGGTGCGTATGGCAGTGATGTCGATGGTGATGAATCATACTAATGGAGTGGGCTGATGAAAATTGCAATTATGAATGGCAGGCTAGTTGATGCAAAACAAAGCTTAAATCAACAAGCCTCTTTATATATAGATAATGACAAAATTGTGGGGATTGCTGATGCACCATCAGGATTTGTAGCGGATAAAATCATTGATGCCACCGGTTTAATCGTGTGTGCGGGCTTTATTGAACTGAATGCTCAATTACCCGATATTCAAGCTGAAACTCAAGCAGCCGCAGCGGCAGGGTTTACGGGCTTATGCTTACCACCGAATACCAAGCCGATTATTGATACCACTG
>CAJVYO010000183.1 GCA_913009515.1 uncultured Methylococcaceae bacterium | reverse complement strand
TGTAAACACTTTAGATGGGCTAGTGTTAGATTATGCTAAAGAAGGGATTAATGAAGCCTTTAAATTTAATAATCCGAATGTGAAAGGCACGTGTGGCTGTGGAGAAAGCTTTTCTGTATAGTTTTCATGACTGTGTGAGTGAAAAGTTAAATATATTTTCACTCACACATGAAACGATTAGGATTGTTTTTGTTAATCGTTTTCGTCAAATTTTTCTAAGTCAGGTAATTGAATATTCACTTCAAGTCTTTCGTGATTATCATCATCGCCATCGATACTAATACTCATATCATCTGCTGAAATTTGCACATATTTACAAATAACCGCGAGTAATTCTTTTTCTAGCTCAGGCAAGTAAGACGGCTGATTGCGAACTTTGCGTTCGTGAGTGATGACAATTTGCAAGCGATCTTTAGCAAGGTTTGCGGTGGTTTTTTTTTCTTTGCGTTTTAGATAACTAAGTAAATTCATAAGGATTAGCCTCTAAACATTTTTTTGAAAAAGCCTTTCTTTTCTATTTCTGTAAAACGCATCGGTTTATTTTCACCTAAATAACGATCGATAATATCGCTATAAGCTTGTCCGGCATCACTTTCTTCATTTAATATCACTGGGATACCGGCATTAGACGCGGTTAAAACGGATGGTGAATCAGGAATAACACCCAGTAACGGTAAAGAGAGTATTTCTTGTATATCATCAATACTTAACATTTCGCCAATATTGACCCGTTCAGGGCTATAGCGGGTTAAGATAAGGTGTTCATTAATAGGCGTATCACCGGTTTCAGCACGTTTTGATTTGCTTGATAAAATACCTAAAATACGATCAGAATCGCGTACTGATGCGACTTCTGGATTGGTGACAATAAAGGCATCATCTGCAAAATACATGGCGAGATGAGCACCGCGTTCGATACCCGCAGGCGAATCGCAAATAATATATTTAAAGGTTTTAGAAAGCTCTTTTAATATTTTCCCTACGCCTTCTAAGGTCAGGGAATCTTTATCGCGTGTTTGTGAAGCGGGTAAAATATATAATTGATTACAACGCTTATCTTTAATTAGTGCTTGATTTAACGTGGCTTCGCCTTTAATCACATTCACAAAGTCATACACAACACGACGTTCACAGCCCATAATTAAATCTAAATTACGCAAGCCAATATCAAAATCAATAACCGCGGTTTTATGTCCTTTTTTAGCTAATCCCATAGCAATAGCTGCACTGGTTGTTGTTTTACCAACGCCGCCTTTTCCTGATGTGATAACGATAATTTTAGCCAATGGTGTATCTCCTAAATTTTTTCAATGATTAAGGCTTGTTTATTTAAATGAATTTTAACAGGTGTATTAGACATTTCTTTGTCAATATCTTCATTAATACGAAAATTTCCGGCAATAGAAATGAGTTCAGCTTCTAAAGTAGAGCAAAAAATACGGGCAGTTTCATCCCCTAAAACGCCGGCTAATGCTCTGCCACGTAAAGTGCCGTAAATATGTATATTACCTTCAGCAATAATTTCAGCACCGGCCCCCACCGAGGCTAATACAATTAAATCACCCTTAGAATAAATTTGTTGCCCTGAACGTACTACATGATTAATTACCATAGTAGGTTCTGTTATAGTTTCTATAGCAGGTGCTAATTCAGGTGTTTGAACTATTTCGGGTGCTTGAGTAGGGGCGGGCGTACTTTCAATGACCTCTACTTTAGGGGGGGCTTCAGCTAGTGGTTGTGAAGACGCTCTAAAACCTGATAAGACTGATAGATTGAGTTCTTTTGCATTATTTCTTTGAGTCTCGGTGCCGCCCCTGATGCCAATGGGAATCATATTGGCATTACGAATAGCAGCGACTAACAATGCTAAATTTAAAGTATCTTCCGTGGTGTTTTCTAAATCTATCAGGATAGGGGAGTGCGTAAAAAACTGCGGCGATTGATTTACTTTGTCACGTAGTTGATCCGTAATAAGATTGATGTCAGTATTAAAAATATGTAATACAGGTGTCGTAATTGAGCCACTTTTAAATTCAAAAGCGGGTAACGTGCTTGAATGTTGAGATGAATAACTAGACATTTAATTTTAAGAGGAAACAAACTGATGCTTGATTCTATCATCAAAATAGTGAATAAACCATCTTCACTATTCGGATGATTTATGAATTAAGTTTTTAGAAAGGCTTTGATATTAAGTGCGGCTAATCCGATAAAGGCAAGAAAAGTCCAAGCAGGAATGCTCAGTCCAAATAATGTCCATAAAACATCGGCACATTCTCCAGTGCCATTTAACATTAATTTTAAAGTTTCTGTGAGTGGGAAATTCTCAAAAATATAGTCTAAGCCAGGACTGCATTCAGGCACTTCATCTGCTGGTAAATTTTGTAGCCAAACATGTCGAGCGGAAATACCGGAGCCAATTAATGCGGTTAGACTACTAAAAACGGCATAGTATTGCTGGCCTTTTTGTTGGGGATTATGCAATGCGGCAATTAAAAAAATCAGTCCCGTGGCTGCAATCGCTATACGTTGAGAAATACACAGCGGACAAGGTTCTAGTGATTCAACTAATTGAAAATAAGCCCCAACAGCTAACATACTTAAGCAGCTGATAAAACCCAGCATAAAGACCTGACGAGTGGATAGTTTAATCATTAATAATTCCTATAGCAGATTTGAATTTTTTTGTATTCTGGCGTGAACCTAGAATCACTAATATATCACCTGAGTCGAGTTTATGGTCTTGTTCACCGAGTGAGAAATACAGAGAATCGCCCAATTCTTTATCAACCACACCAATTAAAAATAAATCATATTGAGTCAGGTTGAGTTGACTGGTAAAGGTGTTTTCTAAGCAGGAGGGGCTAGGAATAGTGATTTCAGCCATAAATAAATCGGCACGTCCTCCGAAAACAATTTTTTCTAAAACGCCGGCAATATTTGGTTTTGCCAGTAACTGATAGGCTTTATTGCTGCAAATTTCATAAGGGTTAATGATTTTATTTGCCCCTGCGGCATGTAGTTTCTCTGCTGAATCAGGTTGATTGATAATGGCAATAATTTTTATATCTTTGTTCAGTACGCGTGCTGATAAGGTTAAAAATACATTTTCTGAATCGGTTTCTAAAAAACAAAATAAGGTGCTTATTTTATCGGCGATACCCAATTCAATTAGGTCTGCATCGCGTCGATAATCCATTTTTCGTGCATTTAAGCCTTGACTATGAGCTTGACTGACTTTTTCAGCATCGGCATCTAAAATAATTAAGTTATTATGATTTTTTTGTAATTGGGCGATGAGTTCAAAAGATTTGCTATTGTAACCAAAAATAGCGATAGTTTGGTTAAGCTCAGGCATAATGATTTTTTTCTAAACGGCGTGAAGTGATTAAAGTATTTAAATGTTCAAAACTTAGCTGACGACCTAATAATACTAAAATATCATCATCATGCAATATAAAATCAGCACAGGGATTAAAGTAGAACTGTTGTTGGTGTAGTTTGTAGCGATTATGCTTGCTTCTATGTAAATGCTTTTCACTAATAACACCGATGAGGCGTAATTTATATTGTTCGATATTCGCTTCTTTCAGGCTGAGTCCAGCTAAAAAACAGTGCTTTTTAATATCAATGGTATCAAGTTTAGCGGTATTTTTATTGCCGTGTAAAAGCCCATGAATTGCCTCAAAGGCAACGGGTTGTCCTATATATTCTGCTGCCAGTAGACCTGATACTGTAAAAGGTTCAACGATATGTGTTGCCCCCGCTTGATAGAGTTTTTTTACATTATCTTCACGGTTAGCACGCGAAATAATAGTAATATCAGGATTTAAATAACGACTGGTTAAGGTGATATAAACATTGGTGACATCATCGCCAGTAATACAGAGTATGGCTTTTGCCCCGATGTTGATACCTGCCGTTTCTAACACGCTATTTTTACTCGCATCATCTTGAATAGCGGTATAGCCTTTTTCTTTGGCTAATAAAATATGTTGTTTGTCTTTATCAATGACGACAAAGTTATATTTATTATCTTCGAGTTGTTGTGCAATTTCTTGCCCGACCCGCCCAAATCCACAAAGAATAATGCTGTGCTTGCCTTTTTCTAAGC
>CAJVYO010000182.1 GCA_913009515.1 uncultured Methylococcaceae bacterium | reverse complement strand
TTTTTTATACTCAGTACATAATCGCTGATAAATATCGTCTTTAGTGAGTGCTCTGTTATGTGCCAGCCTATACAGATCCATAAATTGATCATTTTGATAACACTCATATAAAAAATCTGTATAGTCTGGCCCAGCACGGACAAGCTTAACTCGCACGCCTTCAAGTGCTTGCAAACCTATCGCATGACAACTCAACATCTTTATTTTCCACCGGTATCAGTATCCGGGTTAGTTCCAGTATTCGGAGCAGTATTTTTAGAACCATTTTTAGAACCACTATTATCTGTTGAATCTTGAGGTGATAATTTAGAACCTTGATTAGATACTTTTGAACCTGAACCTTGTTGCGCTGCAGTTTCTCTAGCAATAATGTAATGATCTAGCTCTGAAATAGAGGCCGCTGCAAAATTAAATTCACCATTAATGAACGGTACGGCTACCACTTGGAAATAAAGATTATTATCTTCAAACTCTACTTGATTTAAATCACTTAAATTTAAAGAGGCCACTACCGAGCTAGAACTTACTCCAGGTGCAGTACCTAAAGGTGAAGGTATTCCATTCAATCCAGCGACTCCCTGTGAAGCATTGACTTCAAATGCTGAAATAATATGAAAATCATCACGGTTTAATAGAAAATTATGCCACCCTAAATCCTGCCACTGAGAACTATCTCCCTGTGTCGTACTATAGGCCAAGAAAATGACGGTTGTATTATCAGTTTGTGCGATATTATTAATTACAAAATCTATTCTTGGCTGCTGACCCGCATTAACTGCCTTGCTAACATCTTCAGAAAAAAGAGTCCCTTCAGCTGTCGATTCAAATTTACCGCCTTGTGAACTATCGCTTAAACTTTCATCATTATTAACCGGTGGTGTTAAAATAGTTAGTGGATAGCCAATTTGATCAAATGATAATGCAGATATTGCATCTGGATTCGTTTGACTATCAACCTTTCCCAAACCTTCTGCAGAAGCTAATTGAGCTGAAGTTGCTATTTTTCCAGAAATGATAATAGAACTAATTAATTTAATTTTTTTTTGCATGATTTTACACTCTAAATAAGTATTAGTGAGACCAGAAAGGCATCGTTTAAATAAAACGCCACTTAACCTTGAAACATTAAAATAAATTCCTTTAAAACTATGCGAACATCCTTCGTTTCAGCGGTTATAATTAATTATAATGCTGGTGATTTATTGCTCCCTTGTATTTTAACATCACTAAGCCAAGCTAATGAAATTATCCTTGTCGATAATGCATCTAATGATTTAAGTATAAACAAATGCTTACAGAAACTGCCTCATGCAGATACTCTCAAAATTATTTATAATAAAAACAACCTTGGTTTTGCCGCTGCATGTAATATTGGTTATCATCATGCTCAATATGATAATATTTTATTTTTAAATCCTGACTGCCAATTAGAGCCACATGCCCTTAATAAGCTACTTGAAACATTACATCATCAAAAAAATATTGGTATGGTTGGTGGCTTATTAACCAATATTGATGGTACCGAACAACAAGGTGGACGACGTGCAATCCCTACACCTTGGCGAGCATTTGTACGAGCCTTTGGCTTACACTACTTAAGTAATTATTTTCCACAACTGTGTTTTGATTTTCATTTACATAAACAAAGCTTACCTAAAAACGCGATTGATATTGAAGCGATTTCAGGCGCATGTATGCTCGTTAAACGTGAAGCAATTGAAAGTGTCGGTTTATGGGATGAAAACTACTTTTTACACTGTGAAGATTTAGACTGGTGTCTACGCTTCACTCAAAAAAAGTGGCGTATTATGTTTGAACCTAATGCAAAAATAATTCATGCAAAAGGAGCCTGTAGTAAACAACGTCCTTTTTTTGTTGAATGGCATAAACATAAAGGTATGTTTCGTTTTTATAAAAAATTCTTTTATAACTCATACCCAAAACCTTTGCACCTCATCATTAACTTAGGCGTTGCCTTACGGCTTATGTTGGTCTTTACTTATTTAAGTATTCAATCACTGTTTAATCTATTCAAATGAATAATATAGGTATATTTGGTGCAAGTAGTCTTGTCGGGCAGTGCGTGTTAACACAGCTTTCGAATACCACAAACCAACAGGTATTTGCCTTTTCAAGACGACCTAAAAAAAATAAAGAAAAAGATAATATTCACTGGCTAAACATTGCTGAATATCAGCCCACTATCGCTATTACTCATTGGCTCTATCTGGCTCCTATTTGGACCCTACCTGAATATTTTAATTTACTTGAACAATCTCAGGTTAAACGCATCATTGTTTTATCCTCAACTAGCATCACTGGTAAAAAAAGCTCTAAAAATCCCAAAGAAATAGCAACTATTCAACAGTTACAACAAGGTGAACAACAATTAAAAACGTGGGCAAACACCCAGCATGTTGAATACGTTATCTTACGCCCTACTTTAATTTATGGTTTAGGTCAGGATAAAAATATTAGTGAAATCATACGTTTTATTAAACGCCTACATTTCTTTCCTTTATTTGGAGCTGCAGAAGGTTTACGCCAACCTATCCATGCCCGAGAGGTGACTCAAGCTGCTCTCCGTTTAATCAATATAAACTACAAACTCAAGCGTTCTCTCTACACTATCTCTGGTGGTTCTACGCTAAGCTATCGAGAAATGGTTACTCAAATTTTTATTGCTCTTGATAAAAAGCCCTTATTTTTGCCCATTCCACTGAGCCTATTCCGTTTAGCTATAAGCTTATTACATAGAATACCCCGCTACCAACACTGGTCTGCTACAATGGCAGAACGTATGAATCAAAATTTAATATTTGATAATAAAAATGCTTGTGATGATTTTAACTATCAACCTCAGCCTTTTTCACTATCTGATGATGACATTAATATTAAATAACGTAACTCTCGTCAATACCTACTTATAATTGTTTTTATGACTCACCACTATAAATAACATGCCTATCCAAACATGTTAATACATTATTTTGCATTAAAATCTCGCTCAACCATTATTTTACATGATAGCTTGATGATTATTCTTGCTTGGTTATGTGCATTAGGATTTAATTTTAATTGGCAAGTCATTCCGGTAGAGCTTATCAACATCCTATTTATTTATTTAGCCTACAGCTTTACTACGCAATCATTAATATTTTGGTACTTTGGTTTATATAAAGGGGTATGGCGATTTTCATCATTACCCGATTTAATGCGGATTTTTAAAGCCATCTTTTGGGGAGGCTTATTTTTATTTGCCAGCTTTTTTATTTATAACCAGTTAGACTCTATTTCGAGTTCCATCATCTTTTTACACAGCTGTTTTTTATTAATTTTTTTATGTTTACCACGACTTTTTTATCGCTATTATAAAGACTGTATTAAATATGAAAAAGATGCTCAACGTGCTTTAATTATTGGAGCAGGAACAGCAGGTGACATGTTAGTTCGTGACTTATTACATGAAAAAAATAATTTTTTACCTATCGCATTTGTTGATGATAATAACAGCAAGAAATCATGTTCTATTCGTGGCATTCCCGTTTTATTCGATATTCAACGTATTCCCGAATATGTTAATAATTTTAATATTACGATTATTCTTATTGCCATTCCTTCTGCATCGGATAGTGATATGAGGCGTATTGTCGAAGCCTGCGAACAAACACATATACCCTTTAAGACCTTACCTGCAGTTAAAGAACTCTTTAGCAATACTGTCTCTAAATTAAATTTACGTGATGTTGCTATTGCTGATATTTTAGGCCGTGATCCTGTTAATTTAAATTGGGAAAAAATTCAACAAAGTCTATCTGGAAAGCGTATCTTAATTACAGGCGGCGGCGGTTCTATTGGTTCAGAATTATGCAAACAATTAGCACGTGTCAAACCTGCCTGTTTAATTATTTACGATCAATCTGAATTTAATCTTTACCAGTTGGACAGCTTATTAAAGCAAGAATTTCCTAACTTAGCGTATAAAGTTATTTTAGGTAATATTATCGACCGTGACACATTAGAAGAAACGATATATACGGAAAAGCCACAGATTATTTTTCATGCAGCTGCATATAAACATGTGCCACTATTAGAAGCACAAACCCTTGCTGCCGTTAATAATAATCTTATTGGCACAAAAAATGTCGCA
>CAJVYO010000181.1 GCA_913009515.1 uncultured Methylococcaceae bacterium | reverse complement strand
CTGCTTCTTGTTTTTTATCCGCTTGAAATAATACTTTAACTAATGCATATTTAACCTTAATATTATCGGGTGATAAAATGATTAGTTTTTTATAGTCAGCAATGACTGCTTCAATATCCTTTAATTGACTATCTATCTGCATCTTTAATAGCAGCAGCGTCATATTATCTGGATTTTTTTCTATAATCGGCATTAAAACTGCTAATGCGTCCTTAGACGCTCCCTGCTTAATTAAGCCAATCACCTTTAGTGAATTCCCCTCTACATGCAAAGGGTCTTGTGCCAAAATAATATTAATAATCTCAGCAGCTTTATCATCTTGTTTTTGCTGACCAAAAATAGAGGCTTTAATCACTAAAGCATCTAAATTATTAGGTTCTAGCAATAATATAGCATTAATTTCAAGTAACGACTTATCAAACTCTTTAAATAATAACTGTACTTTTGCAAGCTTTAATTTAGCCTTAATATGCTTTGAATCTAACTTTACCGCTTCTAATAAATTTTCCCGCATGGCTTTAAATTTACGAGACTTTTCATTTAGCAATGCAATATAATAATAGGCATCTGCTATATTCGGATTCTTTTGTACCGCATTTTTTAATTCTATCTCAGCTTTAGAAAATTCACCTGACTCAAAAAACTCAACACCTTTAGTTAAAAAGTCTTTATTACTGTCTTCACTATCACAAGCCGACAACCCTGTTAAAAGACCTAAAAATAAAAGTTTTCTAATATTCCGTTTTTGCATCATACTTTCCTTATAGATTAAAAAATATACTGTTAAATTATACTAATGCCTATCACTTTATTTCATGAGCTTGTCACAGTTACTGCTCTTAAGTATCCCAATTCACTTGCTATTATTCATAAAAATCAACAATGGAGCTATGCTGAATTAAACTTACTGATAAAAAAACAAGCTCAAGCCTTTAATAAAATTGGATTAAATAGCCAAGAACGAGTTGGCATTTATCTTCCCAAACAAATTGAAACAGTGAGTAGTTTTCTTGCCACAAGTCTTGCAGACGGTATATTTGTTCCTATCAATCCCATTTTAAAAGCCAAACAAGTAGAGCATATTCTAAATGATTGCCAAATAAAAATCTTAATCACCTCGACTAATCGACTCCACGCTTTACAATATAACTCATTAAAATATAAATATTTAGAACACATTATCGTCACAGATTATCAGCATGATACGATAACTCACGACTATAATATACCAAATAATATAATCATAAGTTGGCAAAAATTTATGAATATATCTATGTCATCGCTAATAAATAGTCAATCACATTATTCTAATATAGCTACCATTTTATATACGTCAGGCAGTACAGGAAAACCTAAAGGGGTTATCTTATCACATAACAATATTATTACCGGAGCAAAAAGTGTTGCTGAATACCTAAAAATTACGCCTCATGATCGCTTATTAGCACTATTACCGTTTAGTTTTGATTATGGATTAAATCAACTCACTAGTGCATTAATACAAGGAGCAAGCTGTGTTTTACATGACTACCTTTTAGCTAGTGACACTATAAAAACAATAACAATGCAGCGAGTAACCGGCTTAGCCGTAGTGCCTTCGTTGCTAATACAATTAACAAATAGTACTTGGCCTACGAATACACAACTTCGCTATTTGACTAATTCAGGCGGCCAACTACCGTTAGCAAACATTAAACTGCTACAAAAACAATTACCCGCTATTAATATTTACGCTATGTACGGTTTAACCGAAGCCTTTCGTTCCACTTATTTAGAACCTGCAGAATTTAAACATCGCCCGACCTCAATAGGTAAGGCTATTCCAAATGCCACGCTAACGGTGATTAATTCAAATGGATTACGCTGTAAGGCCAATGAAATAGGTGAATTAGTGCATAGTGGCCCATTAGTCAGCTTAGGCTATTGGAATAATCCCGAAGAAACTGAAAAACGCTATAAACCCTCCCCCTTGCAATTAAATGAACAGCCTTGCAAAGAAATAGCTGTTTGGTCCGGCGATAAAGTCTATTTTGATGATGAAGGCTATTTTTATTTTGTTGGTCGTGATGATGACATGATAAAAACATCAGGTTATCGTGTAAGCCCCACTGATATTGAAACAGAAGCTCATAATTCAGAACTTATTAATGAAGCGGTGGCTATTGGCATTCCTCATGAAACATTAGGTCAATGCATTTATTTAATAGTGACTAGCTCCTCAAACGATTTTACGATTCCGAAACTTCTACAGTATTGCAAACAAACCTTACCTAATTTTATGATACCTACTCAGATTATTCTTTTAGATACGTTACCTAAAAATCCTAATGGTAAAATTAATCGTCTCGCTCTTAGTCAACAATTTCAATCATGACCTATCACCCCTATAAAGAAAATTTTTTAATTAAACACAATCAACTGTATATCAATGGTGTTAGTTTAGAGAATTTAAGTCATCGAGTCGGTCAAACGCCATTTTATGCGTATGATCGCTCACTATTAACACAGCGAATGCAACACTTGCGTCACTATATGCCTGATGCATTAAATATTCATTATGCAATAAAAGCGAATCCTATGCCCGCCCTTGTACAACATATGAGCACATTAGTGGATGGCTTTGATGTAGCGTCTGCAAAAGAATTAAAAATGACGCTTGATACCGGCATGTCAGCTAACAACATTAGTCTTGCAGGTCCCGGAAAACAGATATCTGAAATAAAACAGGCCATTGCAGCAGGTATTACACTCAATATTGAATCAAAAAATGAGCTTAAAGTAGCCGCAGAGCAATCGAATATTTTAGGTATCACTGCAAATATTGCAATTCGTATTAACCCCCGCTTTGAATTAAAATCGGCAGGTATGAAGATGACCGGCGGCTCTAAACCATTTGGAATTGATGAGGAACAGCTACCTGACATTCTAAAAACCTTAAAAGCAATGAACTTAAATTTCAAAGGCTTTCATATTTTTAGCGGCTCGCAAAATTTAAAAGCAGAAGCCATTATCGAAGCACAACAGCAAAGTTTTATACTCGCAGATAAACTATCTGATTATTATTCAGAAGATATAAGTCATCTTAATATAGGTGGTGGTTTTGGAATCCCTTACTTCTTAAAAGACAAGCCCTTAGATATTAAAATAATAGCGGATGATTTAGCAAAAAATATGGCTGATTTCAAAAAAAATCACCCCACAACAAAGATTATTATTGAACTCGGTCGCTATTTAGTCGGAGAGGCGGGAATTTACGTTTGCAAAATTATCGATAAAAAAATATCACGTGGAAAAATATTTCTAATAGTTGATGGTGGTCTACATCATCATCTTGCTGCCAGTGGTAATTTTGGGCAAATTATCCGTAAAAATTATCCAATTATAATCGGCAATAATATACAGAATGAACGTAAAGAAATTGTTAATATTACAGGGCCTCTTTGTACGCCATTAGATATTTTAGCGGATAACATAGAATTGCCTTGTAGCAATATTGGCGATTTTATTGTTGTTTTTCAATCAGGAGCGTATGGCTATAGTGCGAGTCCGCACAAATTTTTAAGCCAGCCAGATTGTATTGAAGTAATGGTATAAATGGTGGCGATGGGTGGGGTCGAACCACCGACCTCAGGGTTATGAATCCTGCGCTCTAACCGGACTGAGCTACATCGCCTTTATATCTTGAAATTGAATAAGAATTACTCAACTAAAGAGCGGCTATTATAGCCGCCCTAAATTTATGCGTCAAACATTAAATCTAAAATGAATCACATCGCCATCTTGAACAATATATTCCTTGCCTTCTAAACGCCATTTCCCAGCATCTTTAGCACCTTGTTCGCCGCCATATTCAACAAAATCTTCATAAGAGGTAATTTCCGCGCGAATAAAGCCTTTTTCAAAATCAGTATGGATAACACCCGCCGCCTGAGGAGCTGTTGCACCGACAGGAATGGTCCAAGCACGCACTTCTTTTACACCGGCAGTGAAATAGGTTGAAAGATCTAATAATTTATACGCCGCTCGAATAACGCGATTTAATCCCGGCTCTTCCAAACCTAAATCATCCATAAATTCTTGCTTATCTGCATCATCAAGTTCAACAATATCGGCTTCAATGGCGGCACAAACTGCAACCACACCTGAACCTT
>CAJVYO010000180.1 GCA_913009515.1 uncultured Methylococcaceae bacterium | reverse complement strand
TTTGTTTTAGAAGGTTTATTAGAGCAACAAACAGGATTGAATCCAACCGAAATCATGACAGATACCGCAGGCTCTAGGAAAATGTCCAATTATTATTTACCGAATAAACCCCGTCTACTTTGAAATACGTAGTTAATGAGGTTTTATTTATCTAACTATTTTGAACTAAAATCCTGACCTTTAAAGCATCTCCTTACACACAACTTTATATTAGTATGTAGAATATTATAATTTGAGTATTTATGATTGATACGTGGGCGGAAACAGAGTTTCAAAATTTAGATTTAGGTGATAAACGCATTACAAAAAGAGCAATTAAATTGCTCAATAATTTTTCAAAATCACCTAAATTAAGTATTCCAAAATCATGCCAAGGATGGGCTGAAACACAGGCTGCTTATAGGTTTTATGCTAATGATAATGTTACATGGGATAAATTATTAAAATCTCATGTAGATCAAGTAGAACAACGTATTAATATTAGCGAAGAACCGGTTATTTTATGTATACAAGATACTACAGAATTAAACTTTAATGGCCAAGAAACGGCAGGATTAGGGCGATTATCATATGATGCTCAGCGGGGCATGTATTTGCACCCAACACTTTGTATAACGCCTGAGCGTATCCCTTTAGGAATCAGTGATGCATGGATGTGGGCTAGAGGCAAAACTAAAGAGGAAGATCAAAAAAATCCAACTATAAAAGAAAGCGATCGCTGGATTGAAGGATATGAACGTGTTGCTGAGATGGCAAGTCGCTGCCCTGAAAGCAGGCTGGTCTATGTTGCAGATAGAGAAGGTGATATTTTAAACCTTATGAAACGCAGTCAGGACTTAGATTTTCCAGCAGATTGGCTGGTTAGAGCAAAACATAATCGCATTCTACCAAAAGAAGAAAAATTATGGGATACAGTTGAAAAACAAGAGGTTATTGGGGAATTAGCCTTCATTAAACCTCGCCGAAAAGGATATAAGTCGCGTAGAGTTAGACAAGAAATTAAAGTGTTACGCTGTAAATTTCCAGTAAAAGGGTCGCAAGATGTAGAGGTTACATTGATACAGGCCAAAGAAATCAACCCTCCTGAAGGTGAAACCCCTTTGATATGGCGTTTATTAACTAACCGTAAAGTTGAGACGGTTGAAGAAGCAAACGAAGTGATTGATTGGTACAGATGTCGCTGGGAAATTGAGATGTTTTTTGATGTCTTAAAAGTAGGTTGCCAAGTCGAGAAACTTCAGCTTTGCAGCAAAGAAAGGATTGAAAAAGCACTGGTTATGGCGATGCTGGTAACTTGGCGAGTGATGTATCTCATGCGCTTAGGGAGGGTATGCCCGGATTTACCTGCTGAACTTATTTTTGACCCTCTAGAATGGAAGTCATCCTATATTTTATTGGCAAAACCTATTCCAGATAAGATGCCCACACTTGATGCTGTTTTAAGGAATTTAGCGGCCTTAGGGGGCTTTTTGGGAAGGAAATCAGATGGTGACCCAGGCGCTAAAAGCATTTGGATTGGATTTCAAAGAATACAAGACTGCGTTTATGGTGTAAAAATGGCAGATAAATTAAAATAATTACTTTAAAATCAATTCATTACAAAATACTACTCTGTAAGCATATGATTTTATTAAATTAAAAGATGTGTGTAAGGAGATGAACCTAACCTAATAAAATTAAAAATATAATTTACACCATTGACAGTCGTTACCTATATATTTACTATCCAATGTTTAAAAATGCCTTATATAACTCAATAATTAACTTTCAAATTCGTATAAGTTTTATTACCTGATAGAGTCCACGTTCTATTTTATAGAGTATTTTTAAGAAGATAGATTTATTATAATCTTGATATACGAAAGGCTTAATAACATGTGTATTATTGGTCTCGAGAAAATCTTCAGCGATAGGCCAAATATCTACATTTCTATTTATAAAATAATGATTTTTTTCTTGGGAAAATAGAGTAAAAGTAGATATTTTACCTTTCAATTTATTTTGCACTAGTTTGCTGGCTAAAAATAATTTTTTATTTCTATAACAGGGAACTTCCGGGCAATAAAAAAGAAAGCTATCAGCCATAAAAGGCGTATATTTAAATAGACTATGGGCTTGGATTTGATTCTTTCGTTCAGTATCTAAAAATGTCCAACCAATTTTTTTTAATTTAGGAACATCACATATTGCAATATCACAATAGGCATGCCCAAAAATACCTTTTGTAAATTCATCTTTTGGAAAATAAGCGCGTAATTTTTCTGATGGCGTTAATAATTCTATATTCCTTGTTCCATCAGAAAATTTCATAAATTGGGGACGTAAAAAAGCAATATCAGGATCGTTAAAGATAGTATTAATCGTTTTCATATCTTGTGCATGAACGGTACGAACAACTTGTAAATCATCTTGTAATAACAATAAAAATCGTTTTGATGATAAATCAAGAGCCATTTGCATATTACTATACAAATTGCCATGTCGAGTATCATTATCTTCTTTGCCTAAAATTACTTGATTTCCGAGTTGTTTTAGATACTTAACAGTCGCTAAATCATCGCTGTGATCATCAAAAATAGTTATCTTAACGCCGGGTAAGCCTTTTACAACAGATTCTACGCAATTTTTAAGATAATCTCCTCGATTATAAGAGAATATGGCCACTTCTAAATCATTTATCATATTATTCAACCCAGTATTTTGTAATCCAAGGGGAAGGCTGTATATGTCGATACCATTTACCACTAATGCCTTTTGCTGCTTCTGGGGGATTAGGCAAGCCATGAAATAAAATAATTTTTGCATTATCAGGAATACTTGGGGCTTGAAACCATGATTTAATCCATGACGGTGCACAACGATACTTAAAACTAGGTACCCATTCATCAGGCCAAAAAGTTAAGTCCCCTGTTTTTTTAATTTCACGAGATAAATAAGCTTGTTCATGACGAACTTCTTGTCTAATGGTTGAAAAATTAGTTTTGAAATTATCTAATAAGTGAGTATGTTGACCGATTTCAAAACGGAATACAGAAGAGTTTCCCTCTAATCGTTGCGGGCGATGTTTATCGTGTGCAATTAAAAATGCACCTGAATGTGTAAATAATGCGTCTATATTATTTACAATGACAACATCTAAATCTAAAAACAAGGTTAAACCCTCTAACCCACCAAAATTCTTAGAAAAAACTGTTAATTTACGCCAGCCTCGTTCTGGTAATCCTGCTGGAATATCTAATTCAGGTAATGGCTGAATTTCTACTTCGTCGCGAATATCGGTGTCATCATCAGTAAAACAAACAAAGCGAAAATCTTTAGTTGTATTTTTAGCCACCATTCCATAGAGCCGATTAACATACATAGGCGGAAATTTATCGCCCCATTTCATACAAATTATATTCATTTTATTCTGGTCTGGTTTACTGTTTATGATGCTAGGATAGTTAGTTAAAATGGTGTTTGAGTTTGTTATAAATACGCTCTACTGACCCTTGGTTCGCATTCAGAAACTGTAAGCCTTGAGTGGTTAGCGATAGCTTAAATTCAGGGTCATTATATAGATGTATGACGGCTTTTATTAGTTCATTTTCATTTTGGCATTGTATCGCTGCTTTTATTTTAAGCGTGTTATCGGCTATTTCTTGAAAATTTTGCATAAAAGGACCATATAAAACCGGTAAACCTATGGCTAAAGGTTCTAAAATATTATGTCCACCTATCGGCACCATGCTACCACCGACAAACGCTATATCAGATGCGGCATAAAGCATTTTTAATTCTCCAATAGTATCGGCAAGGTAAATATCGGTTTGTATTGAGCAAGTGTTATGTGTGCTACGTTGTACTAGTTGTAATTGTTGTGATTTAGCTAAATCACAAAGTTCATTTGCACGTTCCGGATGGCGTGGAACCATTAAAAGTAATAAATTAGGTAGGGTAACTTTTAATTTTTTATAGACGCTCATAAACAGTTCTTCTTCGCCTTTATGCGTACTGGCAATAACCCAAACAAAACGTTTAGAAAATAAGGCGACTTTTAGCTGCTGTCCTTTTTCTAAAATATCAGCTGTTATTTTTACATCAAATTTTATATTACCCATTACCTGAACAGCTGGTTTACTTGCACCAATGGCTATAAAGCGATTTTTATC
>CAJVYO010000179.1 GCA_913009515.1 uncultured Methylococcaceae bacterium | reverse complement strand
AGCCAAACGCCGAATAGCATGATCATCACTTAAATCAAACCAACGAGCAATCGGTGAGTCTTTGGTAATTAAACGGTCACTGGCGTTAATGCCTTCCGCTGGCATTAGCATCACTGTATCCCAATCAAATAACAAAAAATCTTGTTCATGGGGATTTAAATAAGGGGCAATACTAAAACGCTGAATAGCCTGTTCATTCATGCGTAATGGAGCATTCCCTGCGGCACTCGGTACAACATTACATTGCCCTGCCGTTGAAAAGGAACATTGCGGGTCAGACCATTTTACGCCGCCACCTTCTTTGATGCATAAAGCAAAAGGCATACGCCCTTCCATACCTTTAAATAAGCGAGCATCTAAAAATAAACCTTTTGCTCCTGCTGCAATAAGTCGTTCAGATGCACGAGCATACAACGGCAATGCCTGTTTACGGCCAACATTAATCGGCACGCCATCATCTAAAACCACCACACCCATATGCGGCCATGCAGTACGTTTCTGATAAGTCACCGCCTCATCATGCACCCAATAATCAATCTCAGTGCCTAAATAATAATCAGCGACCACACCGACTAAAAAACTCAGCAAAAAAAAGGCAATCAAATGTTGTTTTAACGGTGAACTACGCAACATAACGATAAACCTTAAAACTCATAAACAAATGTCACCATCTCTTCAGGTTTAGCGTATGAATAATCCGCCACCACATCACGAATACAACTGCTTAGCTCTTCTGAACCTTCACTTAAGATTGAAACATCATCGACCTTGCCTGACACACTCACATTCCAAATTAATTCCACCGGCTCTTTAGAATTAAATAATTCACGGCATAATTTAATATCACCTTGCATTTCTGCAACCGCCTTATCAGCATAATCTTCGGCAGTGGGTATATTTTGAGGATTATCTAATGCAATCGCGCGCATTGATACCGATGTGGTTCTTTCTTGACGCGTCACCATCGCCACTTGTTGTTTAACAATCCCTGTCATACAAAAAAATGTATTGCCGGTTGAAATCTTACAATTTAAACGGTCATTAGCCCATTTATTGCAATTTTTAAGATTATCAACACTTATCCACGGTGCTTCTTGGCTCGCCACCGTTAAATGCACAAAGTCATTGCTACGATTTTGACAAATTAACTGCTGAATATGCTTATTATCATGAGTGGCTTTTAACCATACTCTTGCCCCCGCTGACAATTCTAATTGAGTCCCTATGCTTAAGCCCTGATTATCTTTACAGTTATTTTTTGATATGGCGGTGCCGGGACTTTTTGCATCTAAGAACTGCACTGTATCACATTCCTCTGCATAAGCAGATGACTGACATAACATGCCTATGACTAGTAAAAAAACGGCTTTTTTATTACTTAAATTCATATTATTACTCTATTTATTAATCTCTAATTTAGCAACTATACCATGATATGTATTGCTTTTCTCAGGCAGTTAAATGGCTTAGGCAAGCACACTGATAACGTTAATCCTTTCATTGCTTTAGTGGAAAAAAAATATCAACCCGAACAACTCACGCATAATATTTGAAATATCATTCAATAATAAAATACTAATGATTCTAGCATTAAACCACTATTCACCTTAAAATAGTCGTCAATATTTATATTCTCCATTAAGACTTTATTGGCTATCCATGACTGATCGTAAATTAACCCACCTAAAAGAACTGGAAGCAGAAAGCATCCATATCATTCGCGAAGTTGCAGCAGAATTCGAGCGTCCTGTGATGCTATATTCTGTCGGCAAAGACTCTGCAGTCATGCTACATTTAACGCGTAAAGCCTTCTATCCTGGAAAACCGCCCTTTCCTTTAATGCATGTTGATACCACATGGAAATTTAAAGAAATGATTGCTTTTCGTGATAAATTTATCCAAGAATTAGGTTGGGATTTATTAGTACACTCGAATCAAGAAGGCATTGACCAAGGCGTTGGTCCTTTTACACACGGTAGTAAAGCACATACCGATATTATGAAAACCCAAGGTTTAAAACAAGCACTCAATAAATACAAATTTGATGCAGCATTCGGCGGAGCTCGTCGTGATGAAGAAAAATCAAGAGCCAAAGAGCGGGTGTATTCTTTCCGTGATAAAAATCATCGTTGGGATCCTAAAAGCCAACGCCCTGAATTATGGAATACTTATAATGGAAAAATTGACCAAGACGAAAGCATTCGAGTCTTTCCTATTTCTAACTGGACGGAACTTGATATTTGGCAATATATCCATTTAGAAAACATTCCGATTGTACCGCTATATTTTGCTAAAGAACGCCCTGTCGTAAATAAAGACGGCATGCTGATTATGGTTGATGATGATCGTATGCCTATAGGCCCTGATGAAAAAGTAGAAATGAAAATGGTGCGTTTTCGTACCTTAGGTTGCTATCCGCTAACAGGGGCTGTTGAATCAACCGCGACGACTTTACCTGAAATTATCCAAGAAATGTTATTGACCACAACCTCTGAACGCCAGGGTCGCTTAATCGATCATGACCAATCAGGTTCAATGGAACAGAAAAAACGCGAAGGTTATTTCTAAACTTTTTTCTCTCTCATTTTCTTACTTTCAGGAACAATACTATTATGTCTCACCAATCAGATCTTATTAGCACCGATATCGATGCTTATTTAGCACAACACGAACAGAAAGAATTACTACGCTTTTTAACCTGTGGTAATGTCGATGATGGTAAAAGTACCCTTATCGGACGTTTGCTATACGATTCAAAAATGATTTATGAAGATCAACTTGCTTCAGTGCAAGCCGACAGCGTTAAATCAGGTACAACTGGCACTGGTAAAATTGATTTAGCCTTATTAGTTGATGGCTTACAAGCTGAACGTGAGCAAGGTATCACCATTGATGTTGCTTATCGCTACTTTTCAACCAAAAACCGTAAATTTATTATTGCTGACACCCCAGGACATGAGCAATATACCCGCAATATGGCAACTGGTGCATCCACCTGTGATTTAGCTATTATTTTAATTGATGCACGTTATGGCGTACAAACTCAAACGAAACGTCATAGCTATATTGCTTCACTATTGGGTATTAAGCATATTATTGTTGCCATCAATAAAATGGATTTAGCTGATTACAGCGAAACAACCTATCAAGCTATTCAAAAAGAATACAATGCTTTTATTGCTAATTTAGATGGCTTAAACGATGTGCATTTTATTCCGTTATCTGCCTTGGATGGTGATAACGTGGTAAATCCAAGCCAAAATATGCCTTGGTATACCGGTAAAACCATGATGGACACCTTGGAAACGGTAAAAATATCAGAAGACCAAAATTTTCAAGATTCTCGTTTTCCAGTGCAGTATGTTAATCGCCCTAATCTTGATTTTCGTGGCTTTTGTGGCACGGTTGCCTCAGGTATTTTCCGCAAAGGTGACAGTATTACTGCACTGCCATCTGGAAAAACCAGTACCATTAAATCTATTGTCACTTATGACGGTGAATTAGATGAAGCTTTCCCACCTATGGCAGTCACCTTAACGCTCGACACTGAAATTGATATTAGCCGTGGTGATATGATTGTCGGGCGTGATAGCCAGCCACATATTGCTGATAAATTTGACGCTAATATTGTTTGGATGACTGAAAATGCATTAGTTGCAGGCAAACAATATACCTTAAAACTCGCAACTCGCAGTATCTCAGGCTCTGTTAGTAATATTCAACACCGTATTGATGTCAACACCTTAGAACATCACGATGCAACAGCATTGCAGCTTAATGAAATTGGCTTATGTAGTATTGCTGTTAATGCACCGGTGGTATTTGATGCTTATACACTTAGCAAAGGCACCGGCTCTTTTATTATTATCGACCGCTTAACAAATATTACGGTCGGAGCAGGTATGATTACCGGTTTAAATTTAGACTCGAGTTTAAGTCATGTCAGCCCTGAAGAACGAGCAGCACGATTTTCACAACAAGCCGTGTGTATCAACTTAACCGGGGAAAATAAAGAAACAATGGCCTATCAATTAGAGCGTAAATTATTTGATAATGGTCATGCCGCAACCGTGTTAATTAATACCACTCATAATTTAAACGATGCTATTTTAGCCGTTAAAAATGCGGGCTTAATCTGCCTTTGTACTGAATCAAAACAATGTGATATTAATTTTGATACCGATACGCTTT
>CAJVYO010000178.1 GCA_913009515.1 uncultured Methylococcaceae bacterium | reverse complement strand
TGTTTGCCATTTACCTTTTATATATTGAATTACGCACACTTTCATCCCCCAGCCTGCGGCACGAAATACCATGCCCAATGCACTCGATGATTTGCCTTTACCTTCACCCGTATGCACTAATACCACACCTTGACGATTTTCTCTTTGTTTCATGGTTTTTCCTTAAAATAAATCACTATGTGAGCCTAAACGCGCTAAATGCAATTCGTTCCCCTGAATTTTATAAATTAACAATAAATCAGGTTTAATATGGCATTCTTGAAAATGTGCCCACTCTCCTATTAAAGAATGATTTTTATATTTTTCAGCCAATATTTTTTTATGTTCCAATTGTGTAATAACATCAAAAATAAGCTTTAAATCTGCCAGTGGCAAACGTCTTAATTTTTTAAAATCTTTCTTAAACTGATTTGTATAAATAACACTAAGCATCATCTAAATTAATCTGTAAGGCTTTAAATAATTCTGTCGCATTACTCACTTTAATGCCTCCACCACTATCCAACTCTTGCATTGCCTGTATTGTTAGCTTATTAGGCTGCTTAGCCCTCAATTCAAACGGTATACCACCGGTATTAATCACCGCTTTAGCAAATAACTTAATCGCTTGCGATGGGCTTAAACCCATTTCATCACATATCTCAATAAATTGTACTTTCATATTAGGCTCTATACGGGTACTAATAATCTCTGATTTCATCATTGGCTCTTATAAAAATTACAAACGTACTCTATTGTAATACGATTTGGTAATAAATTTCTGTTTCAAATAAGTTCAAACGTTATAATGTCTCCCTACTTATTGTCACTGAATTAAATTATTTAATGGACGTTACCCAAAAAATTGCCAATGAACTCGCTGTTTCACCGCAACAAGTTAATGCGGCTATCTCACTTTTAGATGAAGGGGCAACAGTACCGTTTATTGCTCGTTACCGTAAAGAAATCACGGGGGGCTTAGATGATATTCAACTACGCTTATTAGATGAACGGCTATTATATTTACGTGAACTCAATAGCCGCCGCGAAACTGTTTTAAAAAATATTGCTGATTTAAATAAGCTTACACCCACGCTTGAACAGACCATTAAACAGGCAGAAACAAAAACCTTATTAGAAGATTTATACCTACCTTATAAAACTAAACGCCGCACTAAAGCTCAAATTGCACGCGAAGCAGGCTTACAGCTCTTAGCAGATACACTTTTCAACGATAGAACTGCCAATCCTGAACAACTTGCCAGCAACTATCTTAATAAAGAGCATAAGATTGATAATGTGCAAGCCGCATTAGACGGTGCACGGCATATTATTATGGAACAAATCGCTGAAGATGCTCCGTTATTAACTAATTTACGCGAACGTATTTGGCAAAACGGCCTTATCAAAGTCACCGTTGCTAAAGATAAAGAACACGATGCACAAAAATTTAAAGACTATTTTGACTATCAAGAAGCCATAGCAAAAATTCCATCACACCGAGCCTTGGCGTTATTACGCGGTCGTCATGAAAGCTTACTCAGCATTCAATTATTAGCCGGAAAGGATGATAAAGCCGAGCATCAACTCTGCACCCAACTCGTTGCTCGTCATATTAATATCACTGATACCACTAAAGCTGCTGATGCGTGGCTTGCTGATACCGCCCGTTTAGCATGGAAAGTAAAACTATTTACCCGTATTGATTTAGATTTAAAACAGCGTTTACGCGAAGCCGCTGAAACCGAAGCTATTAACGTGTTTGCCTTAAATTTAAAAGATTTACTGCTTGCTGCCCCTGCCGGTGAAAAGGTGACGCTAGGTTTAGACCCTGGTATTCGCACCGGCGTGAAAGTGGCGATTGTTGATAAAACTGGAAAATTACTTACCACTGAGACTATTTACCCGCATGCTCCACGTAATCAATGGCATGAATCCATCGCCACACTGGCAAAACTCATTAAAAAATATCACGTTGAATTAGTCAGCATTGGTAATGGCACTGGCTCGCGTGAAACCGACCAATTAGTTGCCGATATTCTTAAACAACAGTCTGATTTAAAATTTCATAAAATAATGGTGTCTGAGGCGGGAGCATCGGTTTATTCAGCATCTGAATTAGCCAGTAAAGAATTTCCTGAACTCGATGTATCACTACGCGGGGCGGTTTCGATTGCTCGACGCTTACAAGACCCGCTGGCGGAATTAGTAAAAATTGAAGCCAAAGCCATTGGTGTCGGCCAATATCAACACGATGTTAATCAAGTGCAACTTGCACGTAGTCTTGATGCGGTAGTCGAAGACTGTGTAAATGCCGTCGGTGTTGATGTCAATACCGCCTCGGTGCCGCTGTTAAATCAAGTTTCAGGTATCACAAAAAGTATCAGCCAAAATATTATTAATTATCGTGATGAACAGGGGGCGTTTACTAACCGTAAACAACTTAAAAAAGTGGCTCGTTTAGGGGAAAAAGCCTTTGAACAAGCCGCGGGATTTTTACGCATTCGCAATGGCGATAATCCACTGGATAATTCCAGCGTACACCCTGAGGCCTATCCGTTAGTCGAAGCGATTGTACAAAAAACCAAGTTATCGATTCGTGATTTAGCGGGTAAAGCCCATTCATTAAATCCAAATGATTATATTAATGACAGTTTTGGACTGCCTACCGTTAATGATATTTTAATCGAACTCGACAAACCCAATCACGACCCCCGCCCTGAATTTAAAAGTGTCCGTTTTAAAGCAGGCGTTGAAAAAATCACGGATTTAGTCGAAGGTATGCAATTAGAAGGTGTGGTGACTAATGTTGCCAATTTTGGGGCTTTTGTGGATATTGGCGTACATCAAGATGGCTTAGTGCATATTTCTCAACTCGCTGATAAATTTGTTAAAGATCCCCGCGATGTTGTAAAAACCGGTCAAATGGTCAGCGTTAAAGTGGTTGAAATTGATGTCGCCCGTAAACGGATTGCCTTATCTATGAAAAAACAAGCCGATGAAGTCAGTAAAGTAAAAGCTACTAAACCCGCTAAAAATCCAACAATAAAAACAGCACCTGCAATGGAAAATGCATTTGCAAAAGCATTGAAACGATAATTAACAATAAACAAAAAATGACCTTAAGGGGCGTAGACTTCAGTCTACTATAAAAATGAAGGCTTAAAGCCTTCGCCCCTCAATGATTGTATTCTCACTCTCTTCATATCTAAAAATTAACCCACTATGTCTAACCGAAAAATTCTTATTACCAGTGCTTTACCTTATGCTAATGGCCCGATTCATTTAGGACATTTAGTTGAATATATCCAAACCGATATTTGGGTGCGTTTTCAGAAACAACGCGGCAATCAATGTTATTACGTCTGTGCAGATGATACACATGGAACGCCGATTATGTTGCGTGCAGATAGCGAAGGCATTACACCAGAAGAATTAATTGCACAGGTTGAAAAAGAACATAGAGCTGATTTCGATGAATTTGGTGTTGAGTTTGATAATTATCACACCACGCATTCAGCAGAAAATAAAGCCTGCGCCGAACTGATTTATACACGTTTGCGCGATGGCGGGCATATTAGTAAAAAAACTATCACCCAAGCGTTTGATCCTGTTAAACAGATGTTCTTACCTGATCGCTTTATTAAAGGTGAATGTCCAAAATGTGGCGTAGCAGATCAATATGGTGATAACTGTGAAGCCTGTGGTGCAACGTATTCACCCACAGAATTAAAAAATGCTGTCTCTGTTGTTTCTGGTGAAAAACCGATTGAAAAAGATTCCGAACATTACTTTTTTGATTTAGCAGATTTTGCTGGCTTTCTTAAAGATTGGACTACAGCAGAAGGACATCTTCAGCCAGAAGTTAGAAACAAAATGGCAGAATGGCTAGAAAATGGGCTGCAAAAATGGGATATATCTCGTGATGCACCTTATTTTGGTTTTGAAATACCCGATGCACCAGGCAAATATTTTTATGTATGGCTAGATGCACCGATTGGTTATATGGCAAGTTTTCAAAACTTGTGTGATAAGCAAGGCTTGGATTTTGACGAATTTTGGAAACAAGATAGCGACGTAGAGCTTTATCATTTTATTGGTAAAGATATTATTTATTTCCACGCCCTGTTTTGGCCTGCGATGTTAAGTGGCGCAGGATTTAGAACCCCGAGCGCGGTTTTCTCCCACGGTTTCTTAACCGTGAATGGCGAGAAAATGTCTAAATCACGTGGAACCTTT
>CAJVYO010000177.1 GCA_913009515.1 uncultured Methylococcaceae bacterium | reverse complement strand
CTCTAATACACCTAACTTATCTAAAATAGGCATATTGGCTGGCAATAAGGATTCACCGACATGAAAGCGAGGGTGATGGGCTTTCTCTAATAGGCAGACTTTTCTATCTTTTTCCGCAAGAAAGCTGGCAACCGTTGTACCAGCAGGGCCACCACCTATTACTAAGACATCATAGATAGGATTCATAGTTAGGACATCGCCCCATTAATATTAATAATTTGCCCTGAAATATAACTGGCTTTATCTGAACAAAGGAAAGTAGCTAAATCGGCCACTTCTTCAGGTTTTCCTGCACGTTTCATAGGTACAATATTTTTAATCATTGTGCTATCAAAGCTATTTTCAGTCATGCTACTTTCTATAATTCCCGGTGCAATAGCATTAACGGTTATTTTTCGGGAGGCGAGTTCTTGGGCGAGTGATTTCGTTGCCCCATGTAACGCGGCTTTTGCGGCTGAATAATTGGTTTGCCCTCTGTTTCCCATCACTCCCGCCACCGAAGACATATTAATAATACGTCCCCAACGGCTTTGCATCATAGGCATAAGCAAGGGTTGAGTGACATTGTAAAAACCATGCAGGGAGACATCAATCACATCGTGCCAATTTTTTTGCGACATGCCTGCTAACGGAGCATCACGGTGGATGCCTGCATTATTAATAACAATTTGAATAAGCCCTGAGTCGGACAGCTTTTGTAGTTCGGCAGCGGTTTGTTCTGCATTACAGACATCAAAGGTTACGGCTTCAGCCGAACCGCCTTGTTGTTGAATCGCTTCTACGGTGGTTTGGGCTTTATCAAAATTATGATTGCTATGCACAATCACATGAATATTATTGTTTGCCAGTGTTTTGCAAATAGCAGCACCTATATCACCACTACCGCCTGTTATCAGAGCTCTTTTTATCATGAAGTATGTATGACGGTTGCTCGTGCATTAAGTAGAAGGTTTTCTGTATCATCAAAAATACGAAAACTATATACCGCGCCGTTATCTATTTTTAACTCGGCTTGTGCTTCGATATGTAATGCTCCTTGTATAGTATCGAGGGTGTTAATATGAAATTGTGCCCCGCGGACTGCGGCTAAATAACCGGGTGAAACATGACCCGATAATAAGCCGCCGTGTATCGCCATCGATTGTGCGCCATATTCTATTAAATGGATGCTGGATAGGCTGTTATTAAGGCGTAATGGATTATTGGTTAATAAATGAGATTGGGTGGAGCAGTGAATGGTATTTTCTTTCCAGCTATCGACTTGGTCAATCAGCACCATAGAACCTGTATGGGGAATTAAATGGGCAAAGTCTGCTTTAAATAAAGGCATATCCATAAAAATTATTGTTTCCAATAGTCGTAAAAATTAAACCAGTTATAGGGCGTTTCTATTATTTGTTTCTCTAAAATATTAACATATTTTTGGCTATAAAATTGGATGTCTTGTTGGCGTGTTTTGCGATTTAGGATAATTTCTTCATCTAAGAGTTCAAAGACAATTTTGTATTTATTTTGACCTAAATAAAGGCCGAAAAAAACTACGACAGGCACTTTTAAAGAGGCCGCCATAATAATAGGGGCGCTAGAAATTAAAACGGGTTCGCCTAATAACTGGCAACTGACGGTTTTATCGGTGTTGTGTCCTAAAATACGGTCGCCCAATAAGCCCACCGTAATACCATTATCAATAGCTTCTTTCACTTTTAATAGGCTGCTAGGCGAACCATCTAAAGAGATGAGTGTATTAGCCACTTCTGAATTTAAGGCATTCAATATCTGCACCATCATCGGTGCTTGATGTTCATACATTAATATTTTAATCGGTAGGGCATAATTTTTTACCGCATAGCTGCGTAATACTTCAAAGCTACCTATATGACTGCCGAGTAATAAACAGCCTTTTCCCTCTTGGCTATAGCTTAAAGGGATATTGACTTCAGGAAAACTAATCTCTAATTGTTCAAATTTACCCGTGAGTAAATAGACTCTATCTAAAATCGTTGAGGCAAAGCAATGGATATGCTTTAAGACTTCTAAATACGTTGCTGGACGTTTAAAAACGCGGGATAAATACTGGTAGGAGGCTTTGCGTTGAGAGCTTGCAAAAATAAAATAATAAAGGCTAATCGGGTAGAGGAATAGCCGCGCGATTGGACGGCCTAAAGATACAGCCACCCAGCGAATGGCTTTTAGGGCATAAGGGGTGCTGAATTCTTTACTGTCTTGCCAGTGTTTACTCATAATCGGTTTTTCTAGTTTCTATGCTGAATGAGCCTGTGACAATGACGCTGTCATTTCGTATGCAGGTGAATTTTATATGAGAATTTGAGGCTTGTTTTAAAGTAATAAAAAAAATTTCATCAGGCGTTAATGGCTGTAAAAATTTGGCCTGAGAAAGGGATTTAATTTGATAATCTGGCAAAGACTGAATAATTTGTTGTTCTACATAATTAAGAATCACTACGCCAGGCACAATAGAATTATTGGGGAAATGTCCCGCTAAACAAGGGTGTGTTTTATCAATGCAATATTGTTGTTTATTTTCAATCACGTTGTTTTTATCAGTTGCTCAAGGTCTGTTTTAATGATTTTTCCCATGCTATTTCTAGGTAAGGCTTTAACGGCATAAAGTCTTCTAGGTAAAAAAACGACATCGATGCGTTTTTTAAGTGCCTGAAGAACGCTTTTTTTGCTATTTTTACTGACTATAACAGCAGAGAGTCGTTCATTATCACACGGAAAGAATAGCCCATCCTCAATACCTTCTATTTGATTGAGATGGGTATTTAATTCGCTTAAAGAGGCACGTTTACCTGCAATTTTTATAATCTCACTGGAGCGCCCTAATAGCGTAAATTGTCCTGTTTGATTCAGGCTGAATATATCATCTAACGTTAATGGATTTGGAAGATGTCCCCCTTGAATGATTAATTGCTCTTGGTTTAAGGATAGCTTTATCTCTTGGTAGGGAGTCCATTGTTCCGATTGTGTAATTTGTCTGGAGGCAAAAGACAGGGTTTCGGTACTACCAAAGATTTCAAACACAGGACTTTTGAAAGTAGTTTCTAGCTTTAAGGCCAGTTCTTTTTTCATGGGTGCTGTAGAGGATAGAATAAATTTTATAGGTGGCCATGGCGTATTATTTTGACAACAGGTATTTAAGTGCCTTGGCGTGGAAATTAAGATTTTATCATTCTGAATAGAATTTAGTGTGGTGCGTATATCTTCGGGATAAAAAGGGCGGCTATTATGTAAGCATAGCTTGGAAAAAAGTACCCAAAAAAATGAGGTTTCTAAGCCAAACATATGCTGCATAGGCGCTGTAGAAACCAGTGTGCACCGTTCATTTTGTAAATTAAATTGTGCTAATGCTAATTGAGCCGATATTTGAAATTCACGCCATGTTTTGCTAATGGCTTTAGGTTCTCCAGTGCTTCCCGAGGTAAAAGAAATAGATACGCTGCTATCAATATCAACTAAAGGAAAGGGCTGTTTGCTTTTTTTGCTCAATAACTCAGGATGAATGTAAAAATCCGCGGCGTTATTTTTATCGCTAATAGTATAGCTATCCGTATATTGCTCTTGTAGATTGGTGAGTGTTTTTTCGGCTGTGTTTTGGGGTAAAAGTGAAATTTGTTGGCGTATAAAAACAGCAAGATACGCGACAATAAACAAATAACGATCTTGGCATAAATTTATAGCATACTGTTTATTCGGAGGGAGTTGTTCGCTTAAAGTGAGTGCATCAAGTAAAAGCTCGGCCCGTGTTATATTTTTAGTGGCAGTAATACAAAAATTGAGATGCAACGTGTCTTTTAAAATATGGCTAAGTAAGATTTGATTTTTAGACATGAAAATTACTTATATATTTAATGGGTATTGGTTATTTTTATGGCATAACTAAGTTGTAAGTACCTGTTCAGAATTAAATTAACATTATTGTAGGATGGGTAGAGTGAAGTGCCTGCTCTTTAGGCACGCAGGGAAACCCATCAAACTTAAGAAAAATGATGGGTTTCGCAAAAAAACGCTCTACCCATCCTACAAAAAACTTAATATATAAAATGTTAAAATAATTATCCCTAAGTACTTAAGCAGTGAGCTTAATAAACATCCCTAACATAACGTTTATCTTTTTTCAGTTGATTGACGTAATCAACGGCTTGTTGTTCAGATAATTTACCATGCGTAGCAATAATATCATGTAAAGCCACATCCACATCTTTTGCCATACGTTGAGCATCACCACAAATAAAGA
>CAJVYO010000176.1 GCA_913009515.1 uncultured Methylococcaceae bacterium | reverse complement strand
TGAATTACTGTGGTTTTTAAGCGGCGATACCAATATTAAATACCTCAAAGATAATGGCGTGAGTATTTGGGATGAGTGGGCAACTGAATCCGGTGATTTAGGGCCTGTTTATGGTGCACAATGGCGAAACTGGCAAGGCACTGACGGACAAAGTTATGACCAAGTCAGTCGTTTAATTGACGGCATCAAAAACAATCCCGATAGCCGCCGGCATATTATTAGTGGCTGGAATGTTGCCGATTTACCCGATGAAAGCCAATCACCGCAAGAAAATGTGCTGAATGGCAAAATGGCGTTACCGCCTTGTCATCTTTTATATCAGTGGTATGTGGCGAATGGCAAACTGAGCGGCTCACTGTATATTAGAAGCAATGATTTATTTTTAGGTAATCCTTATAATACCTGTAGTTTAGCGATTTTTACGCATATGATTGCTCAACAATGTGATTTAGAAGTCGGCGAAATTATTATCTCTATCGGCGATTGCCATTTATATAATAATCATATTCAACAAGCTGAAACACAATTAAAACGTAGTCCTAAAACCTTGCCTAAACTCATCATTAAACGTAAGCCTGCGAGTATTTTTGATTATCAATTTGAAGATTTTGATATTATCGATTATCATCCTCACCCTGCTATTTCAGCCCCTATTGCCATTTAATTTATTTCTATTACACACACGTCTATGACCACTAAAGGTACGCTTTATATTATTTCAGCCCCATCAGGCGCAGGAAAAACCACGCTTATCAAAAAATTATTACCTAACGTTGATAAGCTGATGGTGTCCGTTTCACATACTACCCGCCCACAGCGCGAAGGTGAGCAAGACGGTATTCATTACTTTTTTACTAGCGTTGATAGCTTTACAGAGAGCATTAATCAAGGTGAATTTTTTGAATATGCTCAAGTGTTTAATAATTTTTATGGCACCTCTCAAGCAGCGGTGGATAAAAACTTAAACGCGGGGATTGATGTTATTTTAGAAATCGATTGGCAAGGTGCCCAACAAATTCGTGCGGCACGACCTGATTGCCAGAGTATTTTTATACTGCCGCCCTCTATTGAAGCCTTACAGCAACGCCTGAATAATCGCGGCAAAGATGCTCAAGACATTATTGATCAACGCATGCAAGAAGCCGTCACAGAAATGCAACATTATGCAGAATACGATTTCTTAATCATTAATGATGATTTTAAAACCGCACTAGCACAACTTAAAACCGTTATTTTGGCACAGCGTTTAAAAAGCTCATCACAACATAGCCATCACCAAAACTTGTTAAGCACTTTATTAAACTAGGTAAACTGATACAGCTCATGTTGAAATTAACACTGTTTTTCGGAATATTATCGTCTGTTTTTAGTTCATTATTATTAGCCGCTAATATTAGTGTTGCTATTGATCGTAACCCCATTGCCATTAATGAATCGTTCCAACTAACGTTTACAGCGGATGCATCACCGGATAAAGAGCCTGATTTTTTACCCTTAGAAAAAGATTTTGAAATTCTCAATCGCTCACAAAAACAAGCCACTCAAATCAGTAATGGCAAAATGAGTCGTTCTTTTCAATGGTTTTTAACCCTTATGGCGAAAAAGACCGGCAGTTTGATTATTCCTGCAATTTCATTTGGGCAGGATAATAGTCAATATGCCGCTGTTTTGGTAAAAAAAGCGACTGATGCCAATCAGAAAAATAAAGATTTATTTATACAAGTTAGCGTCAATGACGAACAACCGTATGTACAACAACAAGTTTTATATACCTTAAAGCTCTATCGTAAAGTTAATATTTCCCAAGCCGCATTAACTGAACCAACATTAGACAATGCGCTTATTGAAAAATTAGGCGAGGATAAAAATTATAATACTGACTTTCAGGGTGAAAAATATGTCGTTACCGAAAGGCGTTATGCTATTTTTCCACAAAAAAGCGGTTTATTAGTGATTCCAGCGGTGGAATTAACTGCTAATGTAGTCGTTGGCAATCGCCAGCCACGTTTTTCAGGTTTTTTTAATCAACAAGCCACGCGTGTCCAAAAAGTTAAATCTAACACCTTAACCCTTAACGTTAAAAGTAAGCCTGATGCGATTAATACTGCTTGGCTACCTGCTGAATTGGTCTATTTAGAGCAAAAATGGTCAAATACAGATTTACAGATTAATGTCGGTGAGCCTCTAACACGCACGCTCACCTTATTTGTACAAGGCACCCCACAAAGTGCCTTACCCACGATTCATAAAGCCGATAAACTACCTGCGTATATTAAAGCTTACCCAGACCAGCCCAACTTAAAAGAAGCGGCTAAAATAGAGGGTTTATCATCCTTGCGTGAAGAAAAAATTGCCTTTATTTTTAGTCAAGCAGGTACTTATACTTTACCTGCGATTGAAATTCCTTGGTGGAATACTAAAACCCAACAGGCAGAAACGGCAATCCTCGCAGCACAGCAAATTACGGTACTCGCTAATCAAAATAATGAATCGACTCAAGCACCTATTATTGATACCGTCAAACCAACACTGAGTGCTGATAAGCCATTAGCATCAAATTCTTCATCAGATACTGGTACTATCTGGTTTCCCATTGCTTTATTTTTTGCCTTTGCATGGTTAATCACCTTAATTTGGTTATTCTTAAAGCGAAATAAAAAACCGCACGCTATCAAGACAGATGTAAATATTACACCTGCTTTTAATAGCAAAAAATTAAAACGAGCCTGTGAAAATAATGATGCGGCTTTAGCAAAACAAGCGCTGATTCTATGGGGACAACAATCTTTTCAAAAAAATACCCTCAATCATATCGCCGCCCATTGCCAAGTAGATTTACAAACCGCTATACAGGCATTAAACCAAGCACTTTATAGTGCGAATAAACAGGATTGGCAAGGTGAACACTTATGGCAAGCCTTTAAAAATCATCAAATAACCGCCCAGCAATCAAAGCCTGCTGCTGATGCTCTCGCCCCGTTATTTAAACTTTAAAAAATACGAGATTTAATATGTCTGATAGCACACCGAATACCATTTACCTGAAAGATTACCAAGTTCCAGACTATCTCATTGAATCGGTTGCACTTGAATTTACCCTTAATGCCGACAATACGCAGGTTAGCTCTGCTTTAAACATCAAACGTAACCCCGCTAGTCAGACAAAAAATCCCCCGTTGATTTTAGCGGGTGAACAACTAACCTTACTATCTGTGCGTTTAAATGATGTATTGCTAAACAGTAACCAATATCAGCTAACAGATGAACAATTGATTATTACAGCATTACCGCAAAATACTGATTTCACACTACAGATTGAAAATAGCATTAATCCTGCCGAAAATCATGCTTACGAAGGCTTATATGTGTCGAATGATATGCTTTGCACCCAATGTGAAGCCGAAGGTTTTCGTAAAATCACCTATTTTTTAGACCGCCCCGATGTGATGTGTCGTTTTACGACTACCCTCAAAGCCGATAAAAACTTATATCCGGTTTTATTATCCAACGGTAATAAAATCGCTCACGGTGATGCGGATAACAATATGCATTGGGTAACATGGGAAGACCCTTTTAAAAAGCCCTGCTATTTATTTGCACTGGTTGCAGGGCAATTAGACTGCATTAAAGATCAATTTACCACTATGAGTGGACGCAGCATTGATTTACAGATCTATGTTGAAAGCCATGATATTGATAAATGTGACCATGCGATGCAATCCCTTAAAAAATCGATGCTCTGGGATGAACAGCGTTATGGGCGTGAATATGATTTAGATTTATATATGATTGTCGCGGTGGGACATTTCAATATGGGCGCCATGGAAAATAAAGGGCTTAATATTTTTAATACTAAATTTGTACTCGCTCGCCCTGATACCGCCACTGATATGGACTATGAGCATATTGAAGCGGTGATTGCTCATGAATATTTTCATAATTGGACCGGTAACCGTATTACCTGTCGTGATTGGTTTCAATTAAGTCTTAAAGAAGGCTTTACGGTATTTCGTGATCAAGAATTTACCGCCGACCAAACCTCACATGCGGTTAAACGTATTGAAGATGTCAATATGTTACGCACCCGTCAATTTGCGGAAGATGCAGGGCCTTTATCACACTCTATTCGTCCCGATGCTTATATTGAAATCAATAATTTTTACACCTTAACTGTGTATGAAAAAGGCGCTGAAATTATTCGTATGCTGAGGACTATATTAGGTGAAGTCGGTTTTCATAAAGGAGCGGATTTATATTTT
>CAJVYO010000175.1 GCA_913009515.1 uncultured Methylococcaceae bacterium | reverse complement strand
CGACTTGCATGTGTTAAGCATACCGCCAGCGTTCAATCTGAGCCATGATCAAACTCTTCAGTTTAAAATCATTTTGTAACATCATCAGATGTGTTACCAATCTTGTTTCGATTGTCAGAACTTACTTACTACTTTCGTAGTGTAGATTCCTATATCGATATTTATTTCGCAATAAACATCTCTACAAGCACCCACACAAATTATTTTGATTTGTCTTTTTAAAGAGCTTCAAGGCTTAAATCATTCTGCCCTGATGAGTTCGACTATTATAAAGATTCGAAACTCTTTGTCAACTTTTATTTTAAAATAAATTATAAATAAAAGTTTGGCCTTCAACTAATACTTCGTTGAAGAGCTGGCTATTATATATCTTTACGCTTTAACGTCAAGAAAAATTTTAAATAAATTTCAAATAAACTAAAAATACTGCTCCATTAAGCCAAGACCTGAAGCATAAAAATGACTCTTTATGCTGGTAGCTCTATAATCTACCCACTTAATCATCTTTAATGTAGCCTTAAAAATTTATGGATAAGCCTAAACTATTATCAGTTATTATTCCTTTCTTTAATGAACAAGCTGTTATTGCCGAGTGTCACAAACGCATCCAACAAACGCTTGATAAGCTAGATATGGAGACTGAAATACTTTATGTCAATGATGGTAGCATCGACAATAGCTTATCTATATTAGTGGACTTAATAACACATGACCCTCGCATTAAAATTATTGATCTAAGTCGAAACTTCGGTAAAGAAATTGCCATGACCGCCGGATTAGATAAAGCCATCGGTGATGCGGTGATTGTTATTGATGCAGATTTACAGGATCCGCCTGAATTAATGATCGATATGGTCGCCGCATGGCATGAAGGTTTTGATGTCGTTTACGCTAAACGCACCGAACGTAAAGGCGAAAGTTTTGCTAAAAAAGCAACCGCTAAATTATTTTATAAAATTATCAATAAAATAAGTGACTGTAATATTCCTGAAAATGTCGGTGATTTTCGGCTAATGAGCCGCCAGGCAGTCGATGCGTTAAATCAAGTTCGTGAACGCAAACGCTTTATGAAAGGTTTATTTGCGTGGATTGGTTTCCCACAAAAGGCCATTGAATACAGTCGCGACCCTCGTTTTGCAGGTGAAACAAACTGGAATTACCGCAAATTAACTACCTTTGCCATCGAAGGAATTTCCGCCTTTACCCAAGAACCTTTAAGATTAGCAACCTATGCAGGATTCATCACGGCTTTAACCGCCTTTATATTAGGGGCTTACTTTCTGGTTAAAACACTTATTTTCGGGGAAGTCGTACAAGGCTTTACTACCTTAATTACCGTCATCTTATTCTTCTCAGGCGTACAACTCTTATCAATTGGCATTCTAGGCGAATATATTGGCCATATGTTTATAGAGTCAAAACAACGGCCGCTTTACTTTATAAAACAAACTTACAGTGCTCAAAATGACACATAAATTAAATATCACCGCACTTATTATTATTGTACTGGCGGTTATCCTACGCTTATTAGGCATGCTGGAATACCCACTACATGACCCGACTGAAGCACGCTATGCTGAGATTCCCCGCTTAATTATTGAAACCAATAACTGGATTATGCCGCCCTTTGATTATGGCGTGCCTTTTTGGGGTAAACCACCGCTGACCTTTTGGATGACTGCCATTTCATTCAAATTATTCGGCTATTCAGCCTTCGCTGCACGATTACCTATTTTTTTATTAGCGACGTTAATGCTATGGCTAACGTATCAATTCGCTAAATTTCTACAGCAAACCGAAAAAGCCATTTTTAGCAGCATTGTTCTATTAACCACTGCTCTATTCTTTATTGCTAGTGGCGCAGTCATGACCGACATGGCGTTATGTGTCTGTGTCAGCTTATCCATGATGAGCTTTTGGTATGCTTTACACAATCCTAATCCACAGCATGCAAAATGGGCTCAATACTTATTTTTTGTCGGGCTAGGCATTGGCTTATTAGTCAAAGGCCCTATCGTCGGGGTGTTAGTTTTACTGCCGCTGATAATATGGACTGCCTTAGAAAAGCAATGGCAATTAGTATGGCAACAAATTCCGTGGTTTAAAGGTTCTGCCGTTATGCTGATGATTTCAGTGCCTTGGTATATTATTGCTGAAATTGATAGTCCCGGCTTTATTAATTACTTTTTAGTTGGTGAACATTTTAAGCGTTTTGTTGATGCAGGCTGGCATGGTGATTTATATGGTGTCGCTCACAAACACCCGCGCGGAAAAATATGGCTGCTCTGGTTATTTGCTAGTTTCCCATGGTCATTTATTTTTCTTGGTAGTTTATTTTCCTGGCCACTGCGTAAAAATAAGCACCTTAAACTGCAAACATTAACCCAAAGCAGCTGGCATCGCTATATATTCTTATGGGCAATCACGCCGATGCTATTTTTCAGTCTGTCAGGCAATATTTTGTATACTTATGTCTTACCTGGGCTGCCTGCCTTTGCGATTCTTGTTACCGAATTACTGACTTTACGCTTCAATATACCCGCCATTATGCAAAGCAAATGGTTGTATGCGAATTTCATTATTCCTGTGGTGGCGATTATTTTTCTAGGCATACTATATAGTGCACCTGAAAGCCTAAGTTTTGAAAAAAACCAACAACCCTTAGTTGAAATTTATCAAAACACCTCAAAATCAAGCCAAAGCCAACTTCATTATATAGGCAGACGTTTGTATTCCATTGATTTCCACACCCAAGGCACTGCAAAACGCATCACCCATAATGCATTAAATTTAGCCTATTTACACAATAATCAAACTGATGATTATATTATAATGCCTAAAAACCAATTTCGTAGCTTAAGCAAAGAGCTACAAAACGCCTGCGATAAGGTTGCAACCTATCGCAAATATATTCTTTTAAAAGAGAGAACTTAATGACTGAATCAGCAATTTTATTTTCTGAAGCAAAAAATGTTATTCCTGGCGGAGTTAATTCCCCCGTCCGTTCTTTTAGTGGTGTTGGTGGAACACCACTCTATATAGACAGTGCTAAAGGTGCTTATTTATATGATACAAAAGGTAAGCAATATATCGATTATGTCGGTTCATGGGGACCTATGATTGTCGGGCATGCACACCCTGAAGTTTTAAAAGCGGTTAATAGCACCGCCGAAAAAGGTTTAAGTTTTGGAGCACCTACCGAACTAGAAACTTTAATGGCAAAGAAAATTTGTAAACTCATGCCCGCGATTGAACAGGTTCGCATGGTCAGTTCAGGTACCGAAGCTACCATGAGTGCGATACGTCTTGCGAGGGGCTATACAGGTCGCAATAAAATTGTAAAATTTGAAGGCTGCTATCACGGTCATTCAGATTCATTATTAGTTAAAGCAGGCTCAGGGGCTTTAACACTCGGCGTGCCTAGTTCTTTAGGTGTTCCTGATGCGGTCGCCGCAGATACCATCACCCTCACTTATAATGATACTGAATCCGTCAAACAAGCCTTTGCTGAATGTGGCGAACAAATTGCAGCGATTATCGTTGAGCCGGTTGCCGGTAATATGAACTGTGTACCGCCTATTGAAGGGTTTTTAGAAGCCCTGCGTGAAATATGCAATCAATATGAAAGTGTACTCATTTTTGATGAAGTGATGACCGGTTTTCGGGTTGATAAACACGGTGCTCAAGGACTTTACAATGTTAAACCTGATTTAACGACCCTCGGAAAAATTATCGGCGGCGGCATGCCTGTCGGTGCCTTTGGTGGCTTACATAAAATCATGTCAGCTCTTGCACCGGTAGGCGGCGTTTATCAAGCCGGCACTTTATCAGGTAACCCGGTTGCGATGGCGGCAGGTTATAAAACTTTAGAGTTACTTTCAGACACGGGTTTTTATGAAAAGCTCAGTGAAAATACCCGTTTTCTTGCCAAAAGCATTCAAGCAAAAGCCATTGCCGCTGGCATAGGCATGTCAGTAAATTATGTGGGCGGGATGTTTGGTTTATTTTTCACACAAGAAGGTCATATCCATTCATTTTCACAAGTCATGCAATGTGACCAAGATTTATTTAAACGCTTTTTTCATGGCATGCTCAAAGAAGGAATTTATTTAGCACCATCAGCCTTTGAAGCAGGCTTTATGTCCGCTGCACACAGTGAAGCAGATATTCAAGCGACTATTGATGCCGCTGAACGCGTTTTTAATCAACTATAATAAAAAAAGGGGCGATTAATTCGCCCCTCTTCGTCTACCAGTAATTAAAACCTATTTTTAGCGAGGGCTTAAGATCG
>CAJVYO010000174.1 GCA_913009515.1 uncultured Methylococcaceae bacterium | reverse complement strand
AGCTGATGATGGGAATCGAACCCGCGACCTGCTGATTACAAATCAGCTGCTCTACCGATTGAGCTACATCAGCTAAAGAATCAACTATTATAATGCCTTATAAGAATATTGCAATATTTTTTACTTTTTAAAGCGTTTTTTTATCGGCTTACGGCGATGATTATGCTCCGTACGCTGAGTTCTAAATTGAGTTCCTGCTGATTTAGACGGCGGTTTACCACCCTCTTTAGGCTGCCAATTAGGGACTAAATGTTGTTTACCATTACCAATTAAAGCGGCTTTCCCCATATCTTTCAAGGCTTCACGCAATAAAGGCCAATTTTTAGGATCATGATAACGCAAAAACGCTTTATGCAAACGGCGTTGCTTAATACCTTTCGGAATACTCATATCCGATTTTTGATTACGTCCTAATTTATGCAAAGTATCTTTACCTGAATGATACATAGCGGTCGCAATAGACATCGGTGACGGCAAAAAAGCTTGCACTTGGTCAGCACGAAAACCATTACGCTTTAGCCATAATGCCAAATTCAACATATCCATATCTTCAGTCCCCGGATGAGCGGCAATAAAATACGGAATTAAATACTGCTCTTTACCTGCGGCTTTTGAATATTTCTCAAACATGGCTTTAAATGCATCATAAGTGCCAATACCGGGTTTCATCATTTTTGATAACGGACGGTCTTCAGTATGTTCAGGCGCAATTTTTAAATAGCCGCCCACATGATGACTGACTAACTCTTTCACATATTCAGGCGATTTCACCGCTAAATCATAACGTAAACCCGAGGCAATAAAGATTTTCTTAATGCCTTTTAACGCTCTTGCTCGACGGTATAATTTTATGAGCGGGTCATGATTAGTGCCTAAATTTTCACAAATATCGGGATATACGCACGCTGGACGACGACAAGCCGCTTCTATTTTGGGGTCTTTACAAGCGAGACGATACATATTTGCCGTTGGTCCACCTAAATCAGAAATATTGCCCGTAAACGTCGGTGAGGTATCGCGAATCGCCTCAATTTCCTGAATAATGGAATCTTCAGAGCGACTTTGAATAATCCGCCCCTCATGCTCCGTAATCGAACAAAAAGAACAGCCGCCAAAACAACCGCGCATAATATTAACCGAATGTTCAATCATCTCAAACGCAGGAATATTCGCCTTACCATAGTGTGTATGCGGTAAACGCGAATAACTTAAACCAAATACGCCATCCATTTCACTAGTGGTTAAAGGAATCGGCGGTGGATTCACCCATAAATAACGCTGGAGATGTTTTTGTAATAACGGGCGGGCATTACCCGGATTCATTTCGCCGTGCATCAACCGTGAAGCATGAGCATACTGCACTGGATCCTCTTTAACCGTATCGTAATCAGGCAGGCGAATCACCGTTTTAAGGCGTTGTTTTGCTTTTATTTGCTTGCTATCAACAATGATTTCAGTCTGTTTCTGCTTCTCTTTTTCTGACTCACATGCTGATGAATTAGAATCCACCATCGCATACGGATTTTTAGGCGCAATCACATGAGGACTAATATCAATATCTGAAGCATCTTTAATGGTCCAATCCGCTGGCACTTGTTTAACAAAATGTACCGTGCCACGAATCCCTTTTAAGTCGGTAATTTTTTCACCTGCCGCTAAACGATGGGCTACTTCGACAATTTGCCGTTCGGCATTACCATACACCAATAAATCCGCTTTAGAATCTAATAACACCGATTTACGCACCTTATCCGACCAATAATCATAATGAGCAATACGCCGTAAACTCGCTTCAATACCGCCAATAATAATCGGCACGTTTTTAAAGGCTTCTCGGCAACGATGTGAATACACATTCACTGCCCTATCAGGGCGTTTACCTCCTTCACCATTGGCGGTATACGCATCATTTGAACGGATTTTTTTATCAGAGGTATAACGATTAACCATCGAATCCATATTACCGCCGGTCACCCCAAAAAATAAATTCGGTTCACCAAGCTGTTTAAAATCGTCCGCACTTTTCCAGTCAGGTTGCGATAATATACCCACACGAAAGCCTTGAGCTTCTAACACGCGACCAATCACCGCCATGCCAAAACTCGGGTGATCCACATACGCATCACCGGTCACTAATATAATATCGCAGCTATCCCAACCTAAATTATCCATTTCAGCACGACTCATAGGTAATTCAGGGGCAATACCAAATCGCTGCGCCCAATACTTTCGATAAGAAAAAATATGTTTTTCGTCTAAAATATTCATTCTGTAATCACCTTATTTAAAGTTACACCGTTATTACGTTTTAAATCTTTAATAAAATCTAAAAATTCAATCTGATACTGACTATCCAAGTATTTTGCTCGACGACGGATTGTTTTCATTGACACCGCAGGAAAATCAGCCGGAAATGCCAGTGCAATAATATTACCGCGTTTACGCACCGGTAAAAATAACACCCGCCATTCAAATGTTATACCTATTTCATTCACCAACTGCTTAAAATTCTCATTTTGACTGCCCCATAAATTAATCACCAATATGCCATCAGCACTTAGCAATTCCTTGCAACGCTTAAAAAAATCTAAACCTTGCACAATTTCAGCCATACCCTCTGCATCAAACGCATCAATAAAAATTAAATCATGTTGGGTGGGCGTTGTTTGCTGATTAATATAATCCGCGCCATCGGCTATCTTAACTTTTAAATTGCGGTGTAACGGTAGCCCAAAAAATCGACGAGCCACTTTTAACATGGCTTGCCTAAATTCTATAACTTTCATTTGGCAATTATCAAAATGATAAAGCATATACTTTGCAATTACCCCGCCACCTAACCCAATCATTAACACATTCTCAGGACGCTCTTTAAATAACATCCATGCCATCATGGCCCGAGCATAACGTGCATGTAGCTCATTATGTTTCGTTAACGACAAACTACTTTGCTGTGAAGAACTCCCAAAATGTAATGCCCTCACCCCGTTCTTTTCTACAATTTCAATCAATCCTTGTTCATCTTGTTCTTGATGAATCAGTAAACCTTCATATTTCTGCATACGCCTTTTTTACATCTTGTTGCAAATTTTTACGGTAATATATATATTGCTATCATAAAGCTATTATTCAAAAATACATCACCTAAATTATTGTGTCTTTAGACTTTCTTACTTCGTTTCGTCATTCAACCCCTTATATACACGCTCATCGCAATCGTACCTTTGTGATTTATTTTGGAGGTGAAACATTATTAGATAATGGTCTAAAGCAATTAGTCCATGATTTTGCACTGCTCAATAGTTTAGGTATTCGGCTCATACTGGTACATGGTATTCGTCCACAAATAGATGCAGCGATGCAACAACAAAACCTGCCCTATCATTTCCACAAACAATTACGCATTACCGATAAAGCCGCCTTAGACTGCGTAAAAACCTCAGCTGGACAAGTACGCCTTGAAATTGAAGCATTACTTTCGCTGGGGGTGACTAATTCACCGATGGAAAATGCCGCTATTCGAGTCGTGTCAGGAAATTTTATTACCGCCCAGCCGCAAGGGGTGATTGATGGCGTGGATTATCATTACACCGGCAAAGTTCGCCGTATTGACAGCATCGCCCTTGAACAACAACTGGCACTCGGAAATATTGTGTTAATTTCACCCATCGGCTATTCACCCAGTGGCGATTTATTTAATCTCTCCGCTGAACATATTGCCACTGAAATTGCGATTGCCTTACAAGCTGAAAAATTAATTTTAATGACCGAACAAAGTTGTCAATCTACCGCCACACAACAGCTTATTCCACAAATGACCACCGATGAAACGCTACGTTTTATTGCTGATGAACCGCATTTAGAACTGAGTACCCAATGTGCTTTACAATCTGCGATTCAAGGTTGTCATGCCGGTGTTAAACGTGTGCATATTCTCAATCGAAAAATTGAAGGGGCATTATTAATTGAACTCTTTAGTCATGATGGCATTGGCACACTGATTAGCTCAGAAAAATTTGAGCGTTTACGCCCTGCCAGCTTGCAGGATATTCAAGGTATTCTAGCCTTAATCAAGCCCCTAGAAGCTCAAGGCTTATTAATTCCTCGGTCACAAGACCATTTAGAAATTAATATTCACGATTATAATGTTATTGAACGCGATGGCTTAATTATTAGCTGTAGTGCCTTACACCCTATTAAAAATAGTCACACCGGGCTTATCGCTTGTTTAGCCGTTCACCCTGATTATCAAAAATCAGCACGCGGCAATCAATTATTACAGCATATTCTCAAGCAAGCTGAACAACAACAGCTAAACAAACTATTCGCCCTCT
>CAJVYO010000173.1 GCA_913009515.1 uncultured Methylococcaceae bacterium | reverse complement strand
ATAGTTCACCTAAATAGCCCAAACCACCGACATCCGCAAGTACATTCCGTCTACGCAATGCCTCTGCAATCGTGACGACATCAAAAGGCACCTGTCGCTCTGCCAAGCCTAAAATCGCATTAAAAATTGCCCGATGGTCTTTACGATAAAAATCAACTTCACTAATTTTTTCTGATACCGTATCCCAACGCTCATTTTCAAGCATTAGGCCCCCTAAAACAGATTGTTCAGCCTGTATCGCATGAGGAGGAATTTTAAACGATTCTACCCCGCGATCTCGTTCAGTAAAGTCATCATAATCCATGCAAGAGCCTCAAAGGTGAAAATTAAACAATAAAAAAAGGGCTGTAATTTTACAATTACAACCCTTTTTTTGTCGATAGTTATGTTGTTTTAAAAATTTATTCTTAATAAAAACAACATAGCTTCGATAAAAACGATTAACGTTTTGAGTACTGAGGACGTTTTCTCGCTTTGTGTAAACCGACTTTTTTACGCTCTACTTGACGTGAATCACGCGTTACAAAACCCGCTTTTCTTAACGCTGGACGTAATGTTTCATCATAAACCATTAATGCACGTGTCACACCGTGACGAATTGCACCGGCTTGTCCAGAAGGACCACTGCCTTTAACGGTTACGTTAACATCAAATTTATCGGTTAATTCTAATAATTCTAATGCTTGACGCGATACCATTTGATCGGTTCTACGACCAAAATAAGCGTCTAGTTCTTTACCGTTTACTGTAAATTTACCAGAACCTGCGACTGCGTAAACACGTGCAATAGCACTTTTACGACGACCAGTTCCATAATATTGAGTTTCTGCCATGATAATACCCTATTAGTGACTTAAAGTTCTAAAACTTTAGGTTGTTGAGCTTGATGACCATGTTCAGGCCCCGCATAAATTTTTAATTTTGTGAACATCGCACGACCTAAAGGATTCTTAGGTAACATTCCTTTCACAGCATTCGAAATAATGCGATCAGGAAAAGTTTGTCTTAATTTTCCTAAACTCACTGTCTTCAAGTTACCAATGTACCCTGTATGGTGATGGTACAATTTATCTTTTTCTTTATTACCGGTCACACCAATTTTTTCGGCATTAACAACGATAATATAATCACCCGTATCAACATGAGGCGTATATTCTGGCTTATGTTTGCCACGCAACCGGCGTGCAATTTCAGTGGCTAGACGTCCAAGCGTCTTGCCTTCTGCGTCGATTATATACCAATCGCGCTTCACTTCAGCGGGCTTTGCGCTAAATGTTTTCATATTTATTATCTTTAATATTAAGATTTTAAGTTAGCCGTCCATAATACTAAAATTCCTCTCAATTTTCAAGACATTCTTATGCTTAAAAACAAAAATAGGAAACCGGCCTTTATAACTAATTTAATTAATAAAACAATACCTTACATAACTAAAACTGTAACAGTACCTTTTCACTTATAAATTAGAATAATGCGATGCAATCTCTTTTATTTCATCGTCACTTAATCCAGTCACTAATGATGACATAATTGAATTAGTACGCTGTCCATCACGAAATTGCTTTAACTGATTCGCCAGATAAGCCTGATTTTGTCCCGCTAAATTAGGATACATTGGATTACTGGCTTTACCATTATCACCATGACAGCCACTGCAAATTTGTGTTTTATTGGTTGCTTGAGCCTGCACAGTTCCCGTCATTAAAACGATTAAACCTGTCGCCCACACCATTTTTTGTCTATATGTTTTCATTATTAAACCTTAAAAAGTATATTGTAATTGTGTACCAATAATAAATTCACTACCACTATCTAGCTTCACCCCTGCCACGGTATTATTACCATGATCAAAATAGAATATTTCAGGACGAATTCTAAAACCACGTGCTATCCATGGAAAATCAATCGGCACACTCACACCGACCATACTTGAACGGTATTTATTATTAGCAGCTTTTTGTTCGCTATGCTGTGCACCATAAATAAAATGAGCCACACCCTGACTTTCGCCTAATGTAAAGCGATAACCTACATCTATCCAGTAACCTACATTATCTGCATCGGCAATTTTATTAACACCATTAGATTCATAAGTAACCGCTCCTGCATTGTCACCTGCCGCCGAACCACTTAAAGACATTTTACTGTTGCCCCAATTTTGTCCACCACCGACTTCCGCACTAAATACTAACGGCCCATAACTAGTTTTTGCACCTAATGCAGCCCCCCAAGAATGTAGATCTTTATCGCTACCAACGGTATCAATATCATCATAGCTTTGATACTGATAAAACATACTTGGAAAAAACTGCCAATTAAAGGCTAAAAAAGCAGCACCCAAATCAAAACGAGGCACCTTACTATTTTTATCACCTAAGTTAGTTGAATTACCCTCACCATCTAAATTAATATTATCTTGTAAAGTATTCCCACCATTAGGATCGACAATAGCTAAAGCAACTGCACCTTTTCTATTTAAAAATTTATAGGTCATTCTCACCTGTGCCTGACGACCTGGACTGACATTACCCATTGACTGCCCTGAATTATGTACCATTGCCACAGACGGATTTAACGGAGCAAAAGGAGTAGAAGTCTGACCGGCTAAAATCTGCCATTGCTCATTAATATCCCATTTTCCCCAAGCATGACGTAAAGAGACTTTACTTTGCCCCATCCCCATTTCAAAATACATCGCCACACTGTCTTCATTATCCCAACGTACCCTTAATCGTGAATTATTTGGCACACCTAGATTAAATTTACTGCTTGCACTTTGCCCATTATCATTATCATCCCAATACGCATTGGCAAATAAAATCCCACCAATGGTTGATTTAGCCATTGCCATACCACTAACACCAGACATGAGTATGCCTCCTGCCATTACAAGTGCTGTTTTTTTCATTTCTTTCTCCAAATATAGTCTATGTTTATTGCAGCTCAGACTTCCTTATCACAGAGCTAACATTTTTATTTTTACGGTTACAAAATTAAATCTGTCCGTTTTTTATAATTCATCTAATAAAGGGTCAGGTATAATTTGCTTATCACTATCTTTATGATTATCACGCTCAAAAAACCAAAAAAACTTATCCCCAGATTCTTTTTTAACTTTTTCTGTCGCTTTAACTGCACTATTTTTAGATGCTTTTTTAGGCAAAGGCTGGTGCTTTTTCTCGTTCTTGAACCTTTGCTCTAACTCATCTGCAGTTAACTGCTGCGTATCATGACCTTGCTTTTTAACACGTATTTTCTCAACGCCTTTTTGACGTGTTTTTAAACGAGAGTCTGTTGATTCTAATAATAAATCACCCGTTAACTGATCATTATCTAAATCTGCTATCGCAACGTTAGAAATAATTAAACACCCTAAAAGTAACGCACTATTTTTTTTTATCATTAACTAATATTCCTAGGTTTAAAGGTCATTTGCGTAAACGAATCTTTGTACTCTGACACGCCTATTTTTTTAACTTTTCCACGGGCTAATTTATAACGGGGACGTTGACTAATAGGATCTAATACTCGACCTGCCAATGAATTAGTCGACCCTTTTGCACCTGGTAAATTGAAGTAAGTAAACGCAACACCTTTTTTAACTGAATCCGTCACCATTGCTACTGCTTCAAAGCTGGCACTGTCCATTTCGATATAGCCATTTTTACGCATTTCAGTAAAGGTCATCGGTGCAATATCTTTCCATTTCAAACCTACTGCAGTACCAATATCACCCATTACTTGATCAGTTTCATCGTCGGCCAATGCTTCGGGAAGATCAGAACTATCACTTACAGCGGTGTTTGCAAACATATCTACTAATACATCAGGTTCTTCCTGAAAACCAGAGCCTGTTTTACGGTTACGTACTGTTTCTAAACCGTGATCATCACCAAATAAACCTTCTAAATTATCAGGTTCTTCTTGAGTGGTACTTGAATACAAAGGCATGACACCACGTACTTTTGTATCTTGTGCTGATTTCGTATAACCACCCACCTCAACAGGAATATTATCTGACCACACTTTAACCCTATCGCCATTTTCAATACCACGAGCTTTAGCATCATCAGGATGAATCTCCAGCCAATTATCAGGCCAACGATTTTTCAAATACGGCCGACGCTTTTGGTCATCAAATCCTGACTGCCAAAATTCATTAATACGTCCCGTAGTCACCCACAATTCATCATCTTTGGGTTTCATAAACTCCCAATAATCGGCAAATAATTCCCACGGGGCTTTTAATAAATTCGCACGACCTGTTTTAGTCTTAAACTTGCGTAACCATAAAGGCTTAATAGCAGTTAAACCATACGAATTACCTTCTTTTAAGGTTGAATCATGTAAACGCTTCGTACCCACTAATTCGCCATCTTCCCAACGTACTG
>CAJVYO010000172.1 GCA_913009515.1 uncultured Methylococcaceae bacterium | reverse complement strand
TGATTATGGCTATCTAACACATAAGCGCCTAATACTTTTTTAGGCTGTGAATCAGTAGTGATGAGATCAATGGCATTGTGATGCTCTAATAATTCAATATTAGGATGTTGTTGGGCTTTTTTAATCAATGATTGAGACAGTGCTTTACCTGTGGCATCGACATGATGCACGATACGACGCTGTGAGTGTCCGCCTTCTTGATTTAGATGTAATTCTGTTTCACCTTTTTTATTATGTCGCTGGGTAAACGGCATGCCTTGTTGATGTAAAAAATCAATGCTTTTAGCCCCATATTCCACTGTAAGTTTTACTATTTCAGGATGGCACAATCCCGCACCGGATATAAGTGTATCTTCAATATGAGAATTTATAGCATTTTGAGTGCCATCGAGTACTGCAGAAATGCCCCCTTGAGCATAGAATGTATTGCCTTCGGTTAACGCAAATTTAGACAGTACTGCGACACGGCGAAATTCTGCTAATTTTAAAGCAAGCGTTAGCCCTGCTCCACCACTGCCAATAATAAGCACGTCATACTGTATTTTATTTGTCATAAAGGAGTTTATTACGCGTTAAGAGCAGAAATTTTAGGGTTAAAGTATTCGCCATATTGTTCTAAAGTAGTAATAATATAGATATCGGTTAATAAATTGCTGTCATTCGCAGGTTGATAGTGCGGAATATTACCATTAGTATCTTTGATGCAGGTTAATAATTGACACGCAACTAAATGGGTTAAGCGAGATTCAACGAGATTGAGTGGGATATTATGCTTTAAACTCAGGGTTTCAGCTGTGTAAGCGGTAGTATTGAGTTTATTAAAGCGATTGATAATATGATGCATAATCGTTAGTGTGAGTGTTTTTTTCGAGTCAAAATTTAACGCATCATCGGATATATTGCATTGATGACGACTAATATTTTGATGGAAATAACAGAGTTCAGCCCCTAATAATACAATAACCCATGCAATTTGCAGCCAAATTAAAAATAAGGGTAATGCAGCAAAACTACCATAAATAGCATTATAGTTACTTGCACCTATTTGTAGGGTGACATATAAATCCTGTGCAAAATAATAAATAGTGCCTGAGATAACACCCGCAAAAATGCCTGACTGATACTTAACGTTGGTGTTAGGCATAAATATAAAAATAAAGCTAAATAAGCCCCATAAAATAATAATCGGTAAATAGCTTAGTAATTGTAAGGCAAAGATAGTGCCGGGTAAGGCAACTGCATTCAGCATTTCTGTGAGCTTGACCTGTACCATAACATTGATGCTATTCGATGCAATCATCAGTACAGGAGCAAAGAGCATTAAGGATAAATAATCACTGAGTTTGCGGGCAATAGGGCGTGATTTTTCAATTTTCCAAATATGATTAAACGACTCTTCGATATTACTGATGACTTTAATCACTGTCCAAAATAAAATCACAATACCAAAACCTGCAACAATGCCACCTTGTGTAGATTGCAGCATATTTTTAGACATTTCGATTAATTTTAAAACCATGGTGTCATTATCTTGCACTTTTTCAAGCAAATAGTCTTCAAGCATCGACTCAAAGCCAAAGCCTTTGGCAATACCGAATAACATTGCAATAACGGGAACGATGGAAAGTAATGTATAAAGCGTGAGTGCAGAAGCTCTTAAGGTCGCATTATCTTTAGTGAAATGCCGTATAGCAAGCGTAAAAATTTGTAAAAATTTTAAACATTCTATTTTGTAGCGAGGAGTGTCTGAAGCTGAGGAGGGATGCCATAAATCATGATGAAAAAAATGGACTATTTTATCTAGCATATTTAAATATAAAAAGAGCTATGTTGCCCTAAAAAATAGGAAGAGTAGCGGGGTATGATTAGTATAATCGAGAAAAATCGCTGGTTTTTTAGGGCTGAAGGCTTGATTATTCGACGGTTGATTTTTCTAAGCCAGAATAAACAGGACACCAAGCAGAATAGCCGGTTGCAATTAAAACGCCGCCGATAAGTAATAAAGGCACAGAGGCTAGGAACAGTGAAATAAAAGCTAATGCACTGCCGGCATAAAGTCGAGCTTGTTTTTCTTTGGTGCCGATATTGATTTCAAATTTCAGCATACGTTTAAAGTTAAAGTTCATAAGAGTCTCTCTGATAGTCTAATATTAAATCTTGTCAAATATACAGGGCTATTAAAATTCTGCAAGTTTCCAATGAAAAAAAGCAAGAGATGCCATACTATATAAACGGTATCCGGTATAATTTTAACGATTATATATTATTTTTAAGGTGGTAAATTATGGATGTAGCAGAAATTATTGAGTCTTTAAATGAGGCACAGCGTGAAGCTGTTTCTGCACCGAGTCGTTCATTATTAGTTTTAGCCGGAGCGGGCAGTGGTAAAACCCGTGTTTTAGTGCATCGAATTGCTTGGTTAATCAAAATTGAACATTTATCACCTCATGAAATTTTAGCGGTGACCTTTACCAATAAAGCGGCTAAAGAAATGCGGAGTCGTGTTGAAGAGTTATTGCAAATGTCCGCCCATTCAATGTGGATTGGCACCTTTCATGGTTTAGCACATCGTTTATTGCGTCAACATTATCAAGAAGCAAAGTTACCCAGCACCTTTCAGGTGATTGATTCTGACGACCAATTACGCTTAATTAAACGTATTATGAAAGCGATGACGATTGATGATAAACGCTGGATACCTAAGCAAGTGGTCTGGTTTATTAATGGTCAAAAGGATGAAGGGATTCGTGCAAGCAAAGTGGTATTGGCGAATGACGGTGTTTATGAAAAAACCTTAGTGGCTATTTATCAAGAATATGAATTATTGTGTCAGCGTTCAGGCGTGGTTGATTTTGCGGAGCTGTTATTAAGAGCGTATGAAACCTTGCGTGATAATGCGGAATTATTAGCCTTTTATCGGGAACGCTTTAAGCGGGTACATGTTGATGAATTTCAAGATACTAATTCGGTGCAATATGCGTGGTTGCGTTTATTGACAGAAGGGCAAGATAATTTATTTATTGTCGGTGACGATGATCAATCAATTTATGGGTGGCGCGGAGCGAAAATTAAGAATATGTTTGATTTTCAAGAGCATTATCCAAATCATCAAACCATACGTTTAGAGCAAAATTACCGTTCAACGGGGAATATTTTAAAAGCCGCCAATCACTTAATTAAGCAAAATGAAGGGCGAATGGGTAAAGAGCTATTCACTGATAGCGGTGATGGTGAGCTAATTTCATTATATTCAGCGTTCAATGAGCAAGATGAAGCGTATTTTGTGGTGGAGCGGATTCGAAAATGGATAGCAGAAGGCGGTTCAGCGGCTGATGTGGCTATTTTATATCGTTCTAATGCTCAATCACGTTTGTTTGAAGAAAAATTAATGGCGGCGGCGATTGCATATCGCGTTTATGGCGGCGTGCGCTTCTTTGATAGATTGGAGATTAAAAATGCATTGGCGTATTTATATTTAATCAATCATAAACATAATGATGCCGCCTTTGAACGGATTATCAATACCCCGACACGCGGCATCGGGGCTAAAAGTTTAGATGATATTCGAGCATTAGCAAAACAAGAACAGTTGACCTTATGGCAGGCGATGGCTCAATTAATGAATCAGCAGCATTTTCCACCACGCGCTCAAAATGCTTTGCATAATTTTATTGAATTAATCAATAATTTACGCACTGAAATCAGTGAGCAGCCTTTATTTCAACAAGTTAAAACCGTGATTGAAAAAAGTGGTTTAATTGATTTTCACCAAAAAGAAAAAGGGGATAAGGGCGAAGCGAGAGTTGAAAATTTACGCGAATTAGTTAATGCCGCCCGTGAATTTGAATATGAAACTGACAGCGAGTCGGAACAGTTAAGTGAGTTGGATATTTTCTTAGCTCATGCGGCCTTAGAATCGGGTGATGGACAAGGTGATGAGTTTGAAGCCTGCGTGCAATTAATGACCTTGCATAGTGCAAAAGGTCTAGAATTTCCGATGGTATTTATGGTGGGCTTGGAAGAAGGTTTATTTCCATCGGGACAATCAGCGGATGACATTAGTCGTTTAGAAGAAGAACGCCGCTTATGTTATGTAGGAATTACCCGTGCCATGAAGTCTTTATATATTTGTTCGGCAGAGTCTAGGCGTTTGTATGGGCGTGAAAATTATCCGCGTCCATCACGCTTTTTAAAAGAAATTCCTGCTGAATATTGCCAAGAAATACGCGTGCGTGCAAAGTCTAAACCGACTGTCTTTAAAATGAATACCCCGAAAAAGGCGGTTAAAATGAAGACAGGTATTGGTTCGAGTGGGCGTTATCGTTTAGGCGAGAAAGTAAGCCATATAAAATTTGGCAACGGGGTTGTTTTACAAGTAGACGGTGAGGGCGACCAAGAGCGTGTACAAGTTAATTTTGAGACAGTCGGGATTAAATGGTTGATGTTAT
>CAJVYO010000171.1 GCA_913009515.1 uncultured Methylococcaceae bacterium | reverse complement strand
ATCCGACTATTTTAGCGAAATATCAACAAGGTATTTACCATGTATTGCCTGCATTGACTGATGTGTTAGGCGAGTCTGCCCGTTTTCATGTGCAAGTTGTCAGTCAAACAGCGGATAAAATGCTAGAAGAAGCCAAACAATTAGCGGCTTTACCGCATAATATTGTAGTGAAAGTGCCTGCAACAGCCGTGGGCTTAGAAGCCATTAAAAAAATAAAAAAACTGGATATTCCGGTGTTAGCAACGGCTATTTATAGTGAACAGCAAGGTTTTTTAGCAGCATTGTGTGGCGCGGATTATTTAGCCCCGTATGTGAATCGTATTGATGCCTTAGGTGCAGATGGCGTGAGAGTGGTGGGCGATTTACAAAATTTAATTGAAAAACATCAGTTTGCCTGCACATTATTACCTGCAAGCTTTAAAAGTACCCAACAGGTTATGGCGGTATTAGCATTAGGCGTTGGTGCGATTACCTTGCCGGTGAATGTAGTGGAGCAGATGTTAAATCATCCGGCGGTGCAGCCAGCGGTTGATGATTTTTATAAAGACTGGCAATATGAATTTGGGGAAAAGTTAGCGTTTGAAACATAAAATAATAGGAGGAAATAGCGATGTTATTTTCGAGAGAAAAAGAAGTCTGTGAATGTACCGGCACTACCGATAAACAAATTAAAAAATTGGTTCGATCAGGACGTGTAAAAGATTTAGATGATTTAGTGAGCATTACCGGTGTGACAACGGGTTGCGGTGGTTGTGATGTGGATGTTACGGAGTTATTGAATAAATTTAGGCGTAAATAATGAAAAAAATAATCACATTGAGTTTATGCTTATTTTCAATGTCTGCGTTAGCAACGCCCGTTGAGGAATTAGAACATTTTATTGCTCAAGCTCGTTATATAAAGGCTGATTTTACGCAAACATCGATTGGCGAATCAGGCGAGGCGGAACAGGTTAGCAAAGGTGTTTTTTATCTGCAACAACCGAGCCAATTTCGTTGGGATTATCAACAGCCTTTTAAGCAGCAAATTATAGCGAAAGGTGACAAAATTTGGTTTTATGATGAGGACTTAGAGCAAGTGATTATTAAAAATTTGGATGCTTCTATTGGCGATACCCCTGCATTATTATTAAGTGGGCAGGTTAATTTAAGTGAAAAATTTACGATTACAGCAGAAGATACTCAAGATAACGGTGTAACGTGGTTAAAATTAACCCCTAAAAACTTAGAAAGTAATTTTAAATATATTTTAGTGGGCTTAAAAAACAAGTTATTACAAGGTATGGTGCTGAGTGATAATTTTGGGCAATTAACAGAAATATTATTTGATAACTTAAGCCTACCCAAAAAATTAGAAGAAAATTTATTTGAATTTGTTGCACCTGAAGGCACGGATGTTTTTGAAGGCTAAGTTATGCAACCGCTAGCGGATAAAATGCGGCCTACTTCACTGGATGATTATGTCGGGCAGCAACATATTTTACAGGCAGGCAAACCTTTATATGAGGCAATAAAAGCGTCTCGTTTGCATTCCATGATTTTTTGGGGGGCATCAGGGACGGGTAAAACCACCTTAGCGCGTATTATTGCGGCTGAATCGAATGCGGTGTTTATGCCGATTTCTGCGGTGTTGGCAGGCGTGAAAGATATTCGCCTTGCGATTGCTGAGGCAAAGCGTTTACAGCAACAAGAACAACGCCAAACCCTGTTATTTGTTGATGAAGTACATCGTTTTAATAAAGCCCAGCAAGATGCCTTTTTACCGCATGTGGAAGATGGCACGGTGTTTTTTTTAGGGGCAACGACTGAAAATCCCTCCTTTGCGTTAAATAATGCTTTATTATCACGGGCGAGAATTTATGTGTTAAATCCTTTGGCTGCGGATGATTTATTAATGCTGATTGACAGGGTATTAACGGATACGGATAAGGGCTTAGGGAAATTTAAGATAATCATTGCCGATGAGATTAAACAGCAATTTGTTGATGCGGCAGATGGCGATGCCCGCCGTTTATTAAATTTTTTAGAAATTGCGGTTGAATTGGCTCAAGCGTATGAGTGCCAAGAAATTACGGCGGAGATTGCAGATAAAATATTAACCGATGGTGTCAGGCGTTTTGATGCCCAAGGCGAAGAATTTTATAATCAAATTTCTGCGTTACATAAATCAGTGCGGGGCAGTTCACCGGATGCCGCATTATATTGGTTTTGTCGGATGATTGATGGTGGCTGCGACCAGCAATATTTAGCGCGACGTATTGTGCGTATTGCTTCTGAAGATATTGGTAATGCTGATCCACGAGCTTTAGAAATTTGTATTAATGCCTGGCAGGCTCAAGAGCGTTTAGGTAGTCCCGAAGGTGAATTGGCCTTAGCTCAGGCGGTATTATATTTAGCCAGTGCGCCCAAAAGTAATGCGGTATATAAGGCTTATAATGATGCAATGGCTTATGTGAAACAGGGGCAGAGTGAGCCTGTTCCAAATCATTTGCGTAATGCACCGACTAAATTAATGAAAGGCTTAGGTTATGGTAAGGCATATCGTTATGCGCATAATGAAGCCGAAGCTTATGCTGCCGGTGAAAATTATTTCCCTGATGGCATGGTAGCACCTAGTTTTTATGAGCCTGTTTCGAGGGGATTGGAAATAAAAATAGCAGAAAAATTAAAACATTTGCGAGAATTAGATAAAATAGCAGAAAAATAAGACGGTTATATGACAACTACGTTTTTAACGTTTTCCATGCACTCTAAACTATAAAAATAATATTATGGATTTAAATTTTCTTGATTTTGAACAACCGATTGCCGAATTAGATGCAAAAATTAAAGAATTACGCCGTGTTCAAGCGGAAAATGATATTGATATTTCAGTGGCATTAACAGGCTTAGAGACAGAAAGTGAGAAACTGACCGCGGATATTTTTAAGAATTTAAGTGATTGGCAAATTTCACAATTATCGCGTCATCCTGGTAGACCGTATACCGCAAATTATATTGATTTGATGTTTACCGATTTCCATGAATTACATGGTGACCGAGCATTTGCTGATGATAAGGCCATTATTTGTGGCTTGGCAAAACTAAATGGTCAAGCGGTTGCGGTGATTGGACATCAAAAAGGCCGCGATACTAAGGAAAAGATTCTGCGTAATTTTGGAATGCCACGCCCCGAAGGTTATCGTAAAGCGTTACGGGTAATGAAAATGGCAGAGCGTTTTGAGTTGCCGATTATTTGTTTAATTGATACCCCAGGGGCTTATCCAGGGATTGATGCGGAAGAACGTGGACAAAGTGAAGCGATTGCCCGTAATTTATTTGAGATGGCACAGTTAAAAACGCAAATTATTTGTACCGTGATTGGCGAAGGCGGTTCAGGTGGTGCGTTAGCGATTGGTGTGGGTGATCGTTTATTAATGTTGGAATATAGCACGTATTCGGTTATTTCACCGGAAGGCTGTGCGTCTATTTTATGGAAAAGTGCGGATAAAACCAAAGCCGCCGCAGAAGCGATGGGCATTACTTCTGATCGTGTGCGTGAGCAAGGCTTTTTAGATGAAGTAGTTTCTGAGCCTGTGGGCGGGGCACATCGTGATTTTGAAACCACCGCTAATAATTTAAAAGAAGCCTTATTTCGTCATGTGCGAGAATTAAAACACGAAAATATGGATGATTTACTCGCTAAACGCTATCAACGCATTATGTCGTTTGGTGCTTTTGGGGAAGATAGTAAATAAGTCGTGCCGTTAAATGCAGCATTAGCCGCGTGTTATCAAGCAACGCGGCTTTTTATCGGCTATAGCGGGGGTGTCGATTCTCATGTTTTATTACATTATTTGGCGAATGAACCAGCGTTAAAAGCCAAGTTATGTGCGGTGTATATTCATCACGGCTTGCAAGCGGTTGCTGATGATTGGTTAAATCATTGTCAGCAGTCTTGTGATGCATTAGGGGTTGAATTTAAAGCGATTCATGTCAATGCTCAGCCTACTCAGCGACAAAGCCCAGAAGAAGCGGCTCGTGATGCACGTTATCAGGCATTTAAAAGTCTAGTCAATCAAGGTGATGCGGTGTTATTTGCCCAGCATCAGCAAGACCAGTTAGAAACGGTGTTATTGCAGTTATTTCGCGGGGCAGGTTTAAAAGGTTTATCGGGAATGCCGGCGGAGATTTCATTGGGTGAGGGTCGCTTATTACGGCCTTTATTGACTGTTAGCCAGCAAGCCATTCTGGACTATGCCAATTATCACCAATTAAACTGGGTTGAAGATCCGAGTAATCAGGATAGCCAGTTTGATCGTAATTATTTACGCAATGAGGTAATGCCGCTATTAACACAACGTTGGCAAGGTTTAGATGCCGTGGTGACTCGTTCAGCAAGGCATTGTCATGATGCCCAGTCTTTATTGTCTACATTGATGCACGATAAAATGTTAGCGATGCTGGATTTA
>CAJVYO010000170.1 GCA_913009515.1 uncultured Methylococcaceae bacterium | reverse complement strand
ATAAATAAACCGGTTGTGCTGTGTTTTTCGGGGCATGACCCGAGTGGTGGGGCAGGTATACAAGCTGATATTGAAACCATTGTTAGCCACCAATGTCATGCGGCAAGTGTGATAACCGCGTTAACTGAGCAAGATAGTCATAATGTTAAAAAAATATTACCGCAAGCGGCGGACGATATTATTGCTCAAGCGTTGACAATATTGAATGATTTGCCAGTGAAAGCGATTAAAATTGGTTTAATTGCGAATGCTGAAACCGCAAAAGCGATTGCGTATATTTTAAATGAATATTCATCTTTACCGGTTGTTTTAGACCCTGTGTTGGCTGCGGGTGGTGGGATGTCGATGAGTGATGATGTATTGCTGTCGGTGATAAGAGAGGAGCTATTATCACGAACGACTATTTTAACGCCGAATAGTGTTGAAGCTCGCAAACTTGTAGAGGTTAATGATTTACAAGAATGTGGCTTGCGACTATTAGAGTATGGTTGTGAGTATGTGTTAATAACGGGTACACATGAAAAAAGTGAAGCAGTGGTCAATCAGTTGTATAACCAAGACAGCTGTATTGAAACCTATACCTGGGATAGGTTGCCGCATGAGTATCATGGTTCGGGCTGTACCTTAGCAGCGAGTATCGCATCTATGCTGGCTCACGGTTTGGAGGTTGAAACGGTGATGTTAGAGGCACAAGAGTATACATGGAATAGTTTAAATAATGCGTATCAGATTAGTTCGGGTCAATATATGCCGAATCGTTTATTTTGGATGCAAGATAATATATGATTTTTCCGCGTGCGAGTGTGTATGCGATTACGCAAACAGAACATAAATCAGCTGAACAGGTGATATTTGAAGTTGAAGCGGCGATAAAAGGCGGTATTGCGGTGTTACAGTATCGTAACAAGCAAACTGAGAATCATCTTTATTTAGCAGGTGCCTTAAAAGAATTGTGTGTACAGGCGAATGTGATGTTTATTATTAATGATTCGGCAACTTTAGCGAAGCAGGTTGGCGCGGAGGGCGTGCATATTGGCAAGGGTGATGGCAGGCTTGATTATGCTCGTAGTATATTAGGCAAGCAGGCGATTATTGGGGTGTCTTGTTACAATAGTGTTGAGTTGGCTTGCGAGGCTGAAAAAGGCTCCGCAGATTATGTTGCCTTTGGTCGGTTTTTTCCTTCAGCATCAAAACCTTTAGCGGCATTAGCAGATATAGAAACATTAACCCAAGCTAAAAAACTGCTGACTATTCCCATTGTTGCAATCGGTGGCATTTTGCCCAGCAATGGTAAAGTATTACTCAATGCTGGGGCGGATAGTTTAGCGGTTATTGGTGGGATTTTTGATAAAAATCCGTATCAAGCGGCAGGTGAGTATCAGTTGTTATTTGGAAATAATACCTGATGAAATCACTTGGTCACGACCACTGTCTTTAGCAATATATAAAGCATCATCAGCTTGTTTAATCAGGGTTTCACTGATGTCTTCGACATTAATAACGGTATTTCTTATCGGCTGATAGGTAATACAACCAATAGAAATGGTTACTTTGATATTTTGATCACCTACGTCAACGTCTAGTTCGCGAATTTTATCAATAATACGTTGTGAAATAATGAGGGCGGTTTCCTCGTCAGTATCATTCAATAAGGTGATAAATTCTTCACCACCAAAGCGTGCTAAGGTATCGTGATGACGTAATTGAGTGGCAATCATATCTGCCACTTTTATGAGTACCGTATCGCCGGCTTGATGGCCATAGGTATCATTTACTTTTTTAAAGAAATCGATATCTAAAAATAAACAGCTAATCGGTACTAAATTACGATGCACGGTGCTAATTTCTTCAGATAGGCGTTGTTCAAAAAAGCGACGATTATTAACACCAGTTAGTGGGTCAATAAAACTTTCGTATTTGACCGCTTCGTAATTTAAGTTATTTTCTAAGCAAACCGCAATTACCGAGGTCATGTGTTCAATAAAATTAGTCGCCATGGTATCCACATAGCGTTCAGAATCAAAACTACCTAAACTTAAAACGCCTAAAAATTGTCCGCGACGTATTAAAGGAATCACGGCTACGCTGGCAGGTTTATATTTTTCAGAGACAAAAAAATCGGCACATTTTGAGCTTTTATAAGCACCCAGATAAGGATTAATAAAGCGTCCAAAAGCACTATGGAGTATTTTTTTATCTTCTAAAAAAATTAACCGTGGATGATGTTTAAAGTCGAATTTTGAATTAGTCAGGTATTTTTGAATATCATTTTTAGTGTCAATTAAACAAAAACCTATATAGTCTAAATCAAAATAATCTTGTGAATCTAGTACATATTCCACCATTTCTGATAAAGATTGTAAGTTGAGTAAATCCCGTTCGAATTTTTGAAAACGTTCTAAGGTATTACTGTTTGATTGTACGCACGCAAGTACATTTTCAAGGTGTTGCTCTAATTCCATAATATACCTTTCAGGCTAATCCTAGAGATAAATAGATAATGTTTATTTATACTGTATTCTATCAAAGAACCGCCTTTATTTTTGGCAATTATTTTAAACTTTATTTTTAAAGGGTTTTATGAGTTTATCGGTTAAACGTAAAATTTCACAATTATATGCTGTGTTACAAGCTTATAACCATGCCTATCATGCTTTAGACAAGCCTATTGTCTCTGATGCTGAATATGATAGGCAGTTTAGTTTGCTGCAATCATTAATTGCTGAGTATCCTGATTATAGCAGTGACGACATTAATAAAATGGTAGGTTACAAAGCATTAACCACCTTTAGTAAAGTCAGTCATGAAATTCCGATGCTTTCGTTGAGTAATGTTTTTTCTGAAGATGATTTAATTGCGTTCGTTAATCGCTTACAGCAACGTTTAGAAACAGACAAGCCATTAGTATTTTGTGTAGAACCTAAATTAGATGGTTTAGCGGTGAGTCTATTATATGAACGCGGTAAATTAGTGCGTGCAGCGACGCGTGGGGATGGGGTCGTTGGTGAAGATGTGACGCATAATATTATGACTATTCAAAATATACCTAAAAAATTGCTGGGTGATAATATTCCTGAGCGTCTTGAAGTGCGTGGTGAAGTAGTGATGTTAATAGCGGATTTTCACGCGTTTAATAACGCTGCACGGCTGAAAGGTGAACGAGAATTTGTTAATCCACGCAATGCGGCGGCCGGTAGTTTACGCCAACTAGATTCAAGTATTACCGCTACTCGCCCTTTAGCTTTTTACAGCTATGGTATTGGTATCATACAAGGCGGAAAACTCGCTGATACCCATTTTTCTCGTTTACAGCAACTCAAAGCATGGGGACTGCCTTTAAGTCAGGAAATTCAAGAAAAAGAAGGTATTGAAGGCTGTTTAGAATACTATGAGTATCTGTATCAACAACGAGATAATTTAGCTTATGAAATTGATGGTATTGTGTATAAAGTCAATCAAATACCCTTACAGGAGCAACTTGGGTTTGTTGCACGCGCACCTCGCTGGGCCATTGCACATAAGTTTCCGGCACAAGAAGACCAAACTGAATTACTCGATGTTGAATTCCAAGTAGGCCGTACAGGAGCGATTACCCCTGTTGCTATTTTAAAGCCAGTCTTTGTTGGGGGTGTCACTATTAGTCGCGCCAGTTTACATAATGCCGATGAAATTCAGCGTTTAGGGGTAAAAATTGGCGATAGCGTTATTATTCGTCGCGCTGCTGATGTTATTCCCCAAGTTGTAAAAGTACAACAGCATCACCCAGAAAATAGTACAGATATTATTTTTCCCACGCACTGCCCCGTGTGCCAGTCGGATATAGAGCGGTTGAAAGATGAAGCCGTTGCTCGCTGTACCAGTGGTTTATATTGTGCTGCTCAACGAAAAGAAGCCATTAAATACTTTGCTTCACGTAAAGCCATGAATATTGATGGTTTAGGTGAAAAAGTAGCCGAGCAATTAGTTGATGCTGAACTTATTCATACACCCGCTGACTTATTTACCCTAACAACAGAACAGTTAATCCCTTTAGAGCGCATGGGAGAGAAAAAAGCAAGCAATCTCATCAATGCTATTGAGCACAGTAAGCACACACAGTTTGCAAAATTCTTACTGTCTTTAGGTATTAGAGAAGTGGGGGAAGCAACCGCAAAAAATCTTGCGGAATCATTTTTAACACTGGATAAATTACAACACGCGAGTATTGATACTTTAATCAAAGTAGATGATGTCGGGGAGATTGTCGCGCAACATATTCATACTTTCTTCCAACAAACCCATAATCAAACGGTTATTACTGAATTACTGGCTGCGGGTATTCAGTGGCCTAAATTAGTAGAAAAAAGTGCCCTACAAACAATAGACCATTCTTTAATGGGAAAAACTTTCGTACTCACGGGAACATTATCCAAAATGAGCCGTTCAGAAGCGAAACAAGCCCTGCAAGATATTGGCGCAAAAGTATCAGGC
>CAJVYO010000169.1 GCA_913009515.1 uncultured Methylococcaceae bacterium | reverse complement strand
TTATGTCGTGATGATAAGCCTTCATTACGAAAATTTCGATTAATTTCAAACACCCGCTCAAAACCACCGACTACTAAACGCTTTAAATACAATTCAGGGGCAATTCGTAAATATAATCCCATATCGAGGGCATTATGATGGGTTTCAAACGGTTTTGCTGTTGCACCACCTGGAATAGCCTGCATCATAGGTGTTTCAACTTCTAAAAAATCCTTTTTAGTTAAAAATTGACGGATATAAGAAACAATTTTTGAACGCATTAAAAACGTTTGATTTGATTGCTCATTCATAATCAAATCTAAATAACGCTGACGGTATTTAATTTCTTGATCTGCAATACCATGGAATTTTTCAGGTAACGGGCGTAATGCTTTGGTTAATAAACGGATATTGCTGACACGAATACTAAGCTCACCGACTTTGGTTTTAAATAACTCACCTTCGGCACCGATAATATCGCCAATATCCCATTTTTTAAACTGTTCGTTATAAAACCCTTCAGCCAAGGTATCACGCGTCACATAAACTTGAATTTTTCCTGACATATCTTGAAGGTGAGCAAAACTCGCCTTACCCATAATACGACGGGTCATTAAACGTCCTGCAACCGCAACTTTAACGGGTTCAGCTTCTAATTCTTCCTTAGTGCTTTCACCATATTTTGCTAATAATTCCTGATTAACTGCATCACGACGGAAATCTGTTGGAAAGGCAATATTGCCATTTTCACGTAAAACATTTAATTTTGCGCGGCGTTGTTTAATTTGTTCTTGCTCGTCGTGTTCTAATTCTGACATCGTTAATTATTAAGTTTGAATAAAATTTAAGGTAAGGGCTATATCTCTACGAATATAAGCCTAAATATTATAAGCCGCTTTTTAAACTGGCTTCTATAAATTGGTCTAACTCACCATCTAAAACAGCTTGTGTATTGCCTGTTTCAACATTGGTGCGTAAATCTTTAATGCGTGATTGATCTAAAACATAAGAGCGAATTTGACTCCCCCAACCAATATCTGATTTAGTGTCTTCCACTTCCTGTTGAGATTCAGAGCGAGTTCGTAATTCTAATTCATATAATTTAGATTTTAACTGCTTCATCGCTTCGTCTTTATTTTTATGCTGCGAACGACCATTTTGACATTGCACCACGGTATTCGTCGGCAAATGGGTAATTCTTACCGCAGATTCCGTTTTATTGACATGCTGCCCCCCTGCACCACTGGCACGATACACATCGATGCGTAAATCAGCAGGATTTATCTCAATTTCAATATCATCATCAATTTCTGGAGAAACAAACACCGAAGCAAATGAGGTATGACGACGACTGCCAGAATCAAACGGTGATTTACGCACTAAACGATGCACCCCTGTTTCGGTACGCAGCCAACCAAACGCATAATCGCCTTCAAATTTAATGGTGGCACTTTTAATTCCAGCCACATCACCTTTGGATTCTTCCATTAATTCCGTTTTAAAGCCCTTGCTTTCACCCCAACGCAAATACATACGTTCAATCATTTCCGCCCAATCTTGAGCTTCCGTGCCACCTGAACCTGATTGAATATCTAAAAAGGCATTATTGGCATCCATCTCACCTGAAAACATACGGCGAAATTCCAAACCCATCACTTGTTCTTCAAAAGCAGCTACATCGGTAATGACGCTATTAACCGTCTCTTCATCCTGCTCTTCAACTGCCATTTCTAACAGTTCGCTTGCATCCACTAAGCCTAAGGCTAAGGTATTAATGGTATTAACAACGAGTTCTAATAAGCCCCGCTCTTTACCGAGTGCTTGAGCTTCAGCAGGATTGTTCCAAATTTCAGGATTTTCTAACTCTCTTAATACTTCAACCAAACGCTCACTTTTAACATCAAAGTCAAAGATACCCCCTAAGCGTTTCTGCACGGTGGGTTAAATCTAAAATTTTAGCAGTAATGGGATTTATTTCTTGCATAAGGTTTGAAAAAGGTTCGGCATCAAAGAAATTAGGTCATAAAGCCGATATTATATACTATATATCCATATATTATTAGCGGACAAATATCCATTGTTGTTTTTAATTCTTATGCTAGAATATTCCTCAATACGTTGGTTTTATTCGATACTGCGTGTTATAAAATTACAATAACAATGAGGGTTACATGAAAATTTTAAAACCATTTTTACTATCTGCTTTCCTTGGCGCATCTATGGGTATGATGTCTACTGCTGCTATCTCTGGTGAGTGTGCTGAAGATAAAGGTAGAATATGCTACGAGCCTGATGAAGCTATTGATGTAACGGTTAATGCTATCATGGCAGTGAGACATGGAATTGATAATGGTGCTGATACTAAAGAACTTTTAGCACTTCTTAGAACGGCTAAAAATTTAAATAAAGAAATTAATGCGAATGATCTTGTTGATAGAAAACGTCAAAAAGCAGCTTCTTTTTTAAAGAAAGCGAAAAAAGAAATTAAAAATTCTCAACTTCAAGTTGCTGGTGAGCATTTAAATAAAGCTGAAGCATTATTTAAAGATCTTCACAATTTTCTATAAGCTCTTTATTTGTTAAAAGTAAATCTTAAGTAAATAATGGAGTAGTTTATCGCTACTCTATTATTTTTAACATTATCCTACCCAATTCAATTTTCAACTCAAATTTTTCAATATTTTCATACGCAGGTGCTGATTTCACTTGCCCCGTCTTAATACAAAATCGTGCTCCATGTCGTGGACACACAATTTCGTCGTTTTCAATAGTACCACTCGCAATTTCAGCCCCATCATGCGTACACACATCTTCTAACGCATAAAATCCCTCTTCTAGCTTAAAGACAACAACATCTAAACCATCAACATCAACCACGATGTGCTCACCAACCGCTAATGCTGTTTCAGCACCTACATCAATCCATTCCGACACGTTTAATTACCTCTCAAATACACATCATAACGCACTAATTTACTGCCAAAAACTTCGCTTGGCTTACCGCCTAATGGTTCAGCATAATCAGGCATTTTTACCACTACTTTTTTTCCTGTCGCTGCGATTGCAACATCAAATAACTGCTGACTATCACTATCATCGCCCAATAAATCACGTAAAATCAGCATTGATTTTTTAGGTAATGCCGATTTTTTACGCTTCGGTGGAAACATCGGATCAATATAAATACAGTCAGGGGCATCTTCCAAAGAAGCCAATACTTCAATCGCATTTCCTGCCAATAAACTTGGAGCAGATAATTTCAAACGCTGCACCCAATCCACTTGCTCTAAACGCTGAAACGCATCGCCCAATAAAGCCAGCATAATCGGTGAACGCTCAATACACTGCACTTCATAACCCATACGAAATAAATGTAAACTATCTTGAGCCCAACCTGTTGTCGCATCAACGACTGTTTTTGTTTTACGTCCAATCGCTTGTGCCAAAGCCCCTTCTTTCGGTGCCGGCCAAGAACGCTGCTCACCGTTTCTAGGCTGAATATCCACACTTAAACCGCCTTTTTTTAGCAGCTCTTTATCTAATAATTTTAATTCGCCATCACGCCACGTTAAAAAAAAATCTTCCGCTGTTTTTTTATCGACAGAATAATATAAAGGCACGCCTAGCTGATTTGCTAAAGCTTGGGATTGCTCACTAACTAATAAATCATTATTTAAAACTGCTAATTTACCGCTATAAGCTAATTCACTTGCCATGTTTTCACTGCTTGTTTTGCCAACCATCCTTGGTAGCTATTTAATTCACGCATCGACCACTGCTCATAACTTGCTACCTGATGTGCTAATGGAAAAGAACTATCTAAATAAACTTTTTTCTTATCATTAAATATTGAACGTTTTAGTTCATCTTTATCAAGTAAAATAACATTGCCTAAACGATCCTGTATATCATTTACACCCTCCCCAAACTCATTACACCATTCACCATCAGGATGATAAGGACAAATATGTTCTAAAGTAGTTGATATATAATCAGACTGATGCCCTAAATACTGCTCTATTTCAGACAATAAAAACCTTATCTTCTTAGATGACTGACGGCTAGGCATTTTATGGAACTCAAAGACATTAGAGAACGTATTGTCTTCAGGATACAATTTTTTAAATTCAATACTATTTTTTACATGACTTGCTCTTGTATATTCCCCCCTAAATACCTTCATTGCAATTTGGTTATAGCTCCTTTCCTGCTCTTTAGGAGATAAATGACAAATTACATTATAGCGAATAGATAAAACATACATATACCGAACTAATTTTATAAACTCATCATTAGAAAACTTTTTAAATGCTACCATCAAAATAGTAAAAGGTTGCTTTATATTAAAAATATCAAAACCTTCCAAGTACTTTTTAATTTCTCTGTATATCCCTTGGTTTTCCCACCATTCATCATAAGGATTCAATAACGAAGCATAAATAGGTGCATATTCAGTTAAAGACTGTAAATATACATAAGCCTTTTCGGGAGTATTCGCTAATTTTCT
>CAJVYO010000168.1 GCA_913009515.1 uncultured Methylococcaceae bacterium | reverse complement strand
TACCATTGGGTAACCATGTTTTTTAACTAACTTAGCCACTTCTTGCTTGCTATGAAAAGACTCAGTACCCGCGATATGATCGTTTAAATCTTGCGTACTCGCCTGAATACTCACCTGAATATGATCTAAACCTGCCGTTTTCAATTCAATAATTTTCGCTTCGGTTAAACCATAACCCGAGGTAATTAAATTAGAATAATAGCCTAATTCACGGGCATGTTTAACCAATTCAGGTAAATCTTGACGTGTTAACGGTTCACCGCCTGAAAACCCAAGCTGTACGGCACCCATTTTTCGTGCCTCAGTTAAGACACGTTTCCAGTCTTCGGTACTAATTTCATCACTATGCTTGGCATAATCAACCGGATTAGAACAATAAGGACATTGTAAGGGACATTTATAGGTTAATTCTGCTAATAACCACCGTGGTGGCGTAATATTAATCTTGTTTAATCCAGCCATTTTCTAATGCTACCTCAAGAAAGCTCATAATATCGTTGGCGAGACCGGTAGTGGAAAATTTTTCCTCTAATGCTGCTACAATCGCTGCAACATTACGTTCACCGTCACATAATTTTAAAATTTCCGCTGAACTCTGATTTAATTCAACCATACCTTCGGGATATAAAATAACGTCTTTTTGCTGTGCCTCTTCCCATTGCAAGCGGTGCATGGGTGAAAAACAAATCGGCTGTTCTAAATTAAGACTCATAGTACTCAGGTTTCAATATTAAAATACGGAGGCATATCATTTATATACGCCATATAAATAGCATCAGCCATCGACCACAAAACATTTAGTTTAAATTTTAAGATTTCTAACATCCGCTCTTGTTGCTCACGGGTCTTATAAAAATCTAAGGTAATTTCTAAGCCATGTTCCACATCACGACGGGCTTCAGAGAGACGTTTACGAAAATAAATATAACCTTCTTGCTCAACCCACGGATACAATTCCGGCCAATTATCTAAACGCTGTTGATGAATTTTAGGGGCAAATAATTCAGTTAATGATGAACTCGCCGCTTCATGCCATTCTGCATTCCGAGCAAAATTAACATACGCTTCTACCGCAAATTTCACCGCTGGGAGTACATGTTCTAATGACACCACTTCCTCGCGAGTCATACCGACAGCAATACCTAATTGTATCCACGCTTCAATACCGCCAGCATCACCCGGATGGCCATCATGGTCAAGAATGCGTTGCGTCCAAATAGCCCGCGTTTCACGGTCTGGACAATTTGCTAAAATATTCGCATCTTTAATCGGAATCATAATTTGATAATAAAACCGATTCGCTACCCAACCTTGTAATTGTTTTTGGGTTAATTTACCGTCATTCATCAAAGTGTGCATCGGATGATGAATATGATAATATTTTTCCATACCACGCAATTCTGCTTCAAATTCTTCACGTGACCAAGCTGTTTTTTCTGTCATGTTATAACTCGATATTCATATTGTCGAAAGACACTTCTATGCCATGTTGTGTCAAAATTTCACGCTCTTTAGATTCTTCATTCAGAATAGGATTGGTATTATTAATATGAATAAGCACTTTACGCGGCTTTTCTAAGGTATCTAAAAACTCAATCATGCCATCTTCACCTGATTGGGGCAAATGGCCAATTTTTCTAGCCAATAAAGGTCGCCCTACTGAGGCTAATTCATCATCTGTCCAAAACGTACCATCTACCATCACACAATCCGCTTCGGTCATTGCTTTCTCAACATGCGGCTCGATAACCCCTAAGCCCGGTGCGTAAAAAGTGGTTTTACCCGTTGAAATCTGCCGAATAATCATACCAATATTATCGCCTTCATGCGGGTCATTACGATGTGGCGAATAAGGCGGAGCCTTGCTTTTTAAGGCGAGTGCCGTAAAGTCTAAATCATCAATATTAGGAATAGTAAATGCATCGCCATTTAAAGGAATCGTGAAATCATTTACACCACAAAAGTGCTCTAAAATATTGAAAATAGGAAAGCCGGTACTTAAATCTTGTTTCACCATTTCCGTACAATAAATATTCAGCGGATCGCCTTCACGTAAAATTAATAGCCCCGTTGCATGGTCGATTTGTGAATCAATAATCACAATCGCTTCAATGCCCGTGCCGCGTACTTTATTTTTAGGATGAATCTCAGGAAAATTTTCTAATTGAGCACGTACATCGGGTGAGGCATTAAAAAGCACCCAATGCTCACCATCTGATGACACCGCAATAGAGGATTGATTTCGGGTGGTCGCTTTCATTGACCCTGCTCTCACTGCTTTGCAATTTGGGCAACTACAATTCCATTGCGGGAAACCGCCCCCTGCACCTGAACCAAGAACTCTAATTTTCATAAATTTATACGTTGATTATTTAAAATGATAGGCAAAAAAAAAGGCTCATTAAGAGCCCTTTTTATCATAACCGAAAACTTAACGGTTATAGATGTACATTGTTACTTCAAAACCAAAACGTAAATCTGTATAAGCAGGTGTTTCCCATTTCATAGTAGTTCCTCAAATTATTTTAATTTTTATTTTTCAATGTGGTGAATTGACCTTTAATAAGCTATTCAACACCCAAAATTATAACATTAATTTTAAAAATATCTTAATTGACTAAACTTAATAATACCCCAGCGGCAACCGCTGAACCAATAACACCCGCGACATTAGGTCCCATTGCATGCATCAGTAAAAAATTATGCGGGTTACTTTCTAAACCGACTTTATTTGCTACACGCGCCGCCATCGGAACCGCTGAAACCCCAGCCGCCCCAATCAATGGATTAATCTGTGTTTCGCTAAATTTATTCATTGTTTTAGCCATTAACACACCACAGGCTGTACCAATACAAAACGCAACCGCTCCTAAGGCTAAAATACCTAAAGTCTCAGGCTGTAGAAATTTATCGGCACTCATTTTTGAGCCAACCGCTAAGCCTAAGAAAATAGTCACAATATTAATTAATTCATTTTGAGCTGTTTTACTTAAACGCTCAACAACACCACTGACATTCATTAAATTACCTAAACAAAACATACCCACAAGTGGGGCTGCCGACGGTAATAATAAAGTGGTTAAGATTAATAACATTAAAGGAAAGACAATTTTTTCAGCATTGCTGACATGACGTAATTGCACCATTTCAATGCTACGTTCTTCAACCGTCGTCAACGCACGCATAATCGGCGGTTGAATCAGTGGCACTAATGCCATATATGAATACGCCGCTACCGCAATTGCACCTAATAAATCAGGCGCGAGTTTCGAGGCCACATAAATCGCTGTCGGCCCATCGGCTCCGCCAATAATCGCAATTGCCGCCGCATCACTCATGCTAAATTCCATGCCAGGAATCATATTTAAGGCTAATGCCCCTAAGAGGGTCGCAAAAATACCAAACTGTGCCGCCGCCCCTAATAATAAGGTTTTAGGATTGGCTAACATCGGCCCAAAATCGGTCATTGCCCCCACGCCCATAAAAATTAATAGAGGAAACATGCCCGTTTTAATTCCATAATAAAGGTAATAAAGTAATCCACCCTCTTCAGCTAACCCTGCAATCGGAATATTTGCTAATACTGCACCAAAACCAATTGGCACTAATAATAACGGCTCAAAACCTTTTTTAATAGCGAGATACAATAATAAGAATCCAACGCCCATCATTACTAATTGAGGGCCTTCAAAATTATAAATTCCCGTACTTTCCCATAACCTGGTGAGATTATCCATCGACTGTCTCTTTTTAAATATCGTTTAAAAAAATAAGCCACATATAAATAATATCATTTATATGTGGTTCTTTAAGATCAACTGTCAAACAGCTTATAAACTCACTAAAGCTTGTCCAACAGTGACTGCATCGCCTTCTTTAACATTAAGGGCACTTACCGTTCCAGCGACACGCGAACGTACTTCAGTTTCCATTTTCATCGCTTCCATAATTAAGACTACATCGCCTTCAGCAACCGCCGAGCCTGCCACAACATTAATTTTTAAAATATTTCCTGCTAACGGCGAATCTACTACCGCACCAGTACTGGCAACAGGTGCTGCTGCCGAGGCTGGTTGATTAGCCGCTGGGGTAATATCAAAATTCTCACCTGCTGGTCCCACTGCAACATTAAAGCTTTGACCATTCACATTAACACTATAACTTTCTGCTGCTGTCTGTGGTGCATTTTTTGCCGCAAACGCTTCTGGATTCGGTGCAGGTTCAAACGCGTCAGGATTGCCACGGTTAGCAAGAAATTTCCAACCAACTTGTACAAATAAACCATTAATTAACGCATCTTCTTCCACACAATCCGCTAAAGTTACGCCTTCGGCTTTTGCTTTATCTTGAACTTCTGCAATTAACGCATCCATTTCAGGCGCAATTAAATCCGCAGGACGACAGGTAATCGCTTCAGCACCGTCTAAAACACGGGCTTGTAATTCTGCATTCACTGGAGCAGGTGTTAAACCATATTCGCCTTTTAAAACGCCGGCGGTTTCTTTGCTGATTGATTTATA
>CAJVYO010000167.1 GCA_913009515.1 uncultured Methylococcaceae bacterium | reverse complement strand
TCACCCACCGTACACGCATGTACCACAGCACGATGTCCAATGGTCACACTTTTGCCAATTGTCAAAGGTGATGCTTCGGGTGAATAATCTCCTGCATGTGAAACATGCAAAACCGCCCCATCCTGAACATTGGTTTTATCGCCAATCGTAATGGCAGCTACATCACCTCGAATTACGCTCATTGGCCAAACCGACACATCATCGCCTAAACTCACATCACCAATAATCACAGCACTATTATCGATATAATTCTTTTTACCTACTTGCGGAGCTGTTTGTTGAAATGTTTTTAATGGCATGCTGATTCCTATCCTAAACCTGTTTAATATAATTTAACCACTGCCTAGCTGATTTTTTACTGGCTTTAAACTGACTCGCCTTTGCAAAGGCTTTACGAGCAGCCGCTAGTTGTTGATTTTCATATAAACTCATCCCCAATAAAATATAGGCCTCACCTTTATTTCTAAGCCCGCCTTTATTGATAGCTTTGTTTAATGCTGTAATCGCCGCTTGCCATAATTCTTGTTCCACGTGAATCCGCCCTAAACGAAAATACAACTGCCCTTTATTATCTAAGGCTGACGCTTGTTTTAACGCTGTAATCGCTTGTGTATATTCACGCGCATCTGTCCAAGCATTCGCTAATAATTCAAAATGCTTCGCGCTGTTTTTAAGCTGCTTAGATTTTAAGCTATGAGCGAGAAACTGTGCCGCTTGATACGGTTGTTTCGTGTATAAAAATAAATTAACTATTTGTAAAATATGCGCTTCATCTTTAAACAAGCCTTTTTGATAGGCTAAATGCTGAATCGATAAAGCTTTCGAATAGTGCCTTAATTGTTGATAGGCAGACGATAATTGTTGCCAATATTGTTTCTTATCCGGATAACGGACAATTAATTTATTGAGTAATCTAGCTGCGGATTGATAATTTTTTAATTCATAATATAAGGCTAAATTCAGTTGTATCCAGCTTTCTTTCGGCTGCTGAGTTTGTTTAATGGCAGCTTCAATATGCGGTAACGCTTTTCTATAGTGTTTTAACTGCGTATAAGCATTTGCGAGTAGCACGCTAACATGGCTATTTTTAGTCTGTCTATTTTGCTTTAGCCATGATTCTAAAGGCTTAATCGCTTGATGATATTGCTCAGTCGCCATATATAACTGCCCTAAATTTAATAAGGCAGCCTGTTGTTGACTCGCTGGTAATTGTTGCGTCGCTAAACACTGCTCAATTAGCTTCGCCGCTTTTTTATAATTATTTTCTAAAGCATAAACTGACGCTAAACTACGCAAACTAATCGCCTGCTCATAACTATTTGCTTTTACTGACTTTAAAATAGTCGCCAGTAATTCACGGGCTTGAGGATAAGCACCGCTCGCGATAAAGGCTTCCGTTTTAGTGAGTTTTTTATACAGTGAAGCCGAAATAGCCGGTGCTTTTTCTTCTTCAGCGGCAAATACCGCGAACGATACATTGACACTAATAGTGAAGACAAGGAGCTTTAAAAATTGATTAATAGTTATCACGATAATTTAAATTCTAAGGTTTGGACGGCACGTTGTTCCTGTGCTTCTCCCTCTATAATATGAGGCTTAAACTTCCAACGACGAATCGCTTTTAAGGCGGCACGATTAAAAATAGAACTCGGTTTTGAATCAATCACTTTAGCATCTTTGACCTTACCGTCTTTGGTAATCGTAAATTCAATTTTTACCCAACCTTGAATACGGCGATTAGCGGCACGTCGTGGATAAACAGGCGGAATACGGACTAATGGAATCACATTAGTACTAATTTTTGCACGTCCCACAGCACCTAAATTGACTTTTTGTCCGCTAAGTACTGAACCGCTAAAATTTTTATTTTGCAGCGGTATATCTAAATTCGGCATCGCCATATCAGGGGCAGTCACGCGACTAATTTTTGTTTTTTGTGTCGATAGTTTAGGCGGAGGCGGACGTTTTTTAGGCTCTGGTTTTTTAGGTACCGCCCGTTCTTTAGTTTGTAGACGAGTTTCTCGCTTTAAACGCACAAATTCAGTCATCACTAAATTATCGGTTTTTTTAAAGCCTTGTTGATTATTGCTAATCATTATTTGCATCGCCCAAAATAAACCTAAGGCAATACTGCTACCGATACATAATGCCAATATTAAACGTATCACTGGCTTGCAGACTCGGTTGCAATCGAAGCATTCATAATCCCCGCCAAACGAATTTGATCCATAACACGCACTAATACATGAGTTTTAGTGTCTCTATCTGCGGCGATAATCACCGTGCCTAACGGGTTTTCAGCATGTAACCGCGATACATTTGCCCGTACTGCTCGAATATCGATTAAACGCTTATCAATCCAGACATCACCATTGGCTTTAATGCCCACAATAATATTGCCTTGTTCTTTCGTCACACCCGTACTGGCACTAGGACGATTAACATCAATCCCTGACTCTTTCACAAATGAGGTGGTCACAATAAAGAAAATAAGCATAATAAACACAATATCCAACATTGGAGTCATATCTATATCAGCACTTTGCTCAACAGAGGAGCGGTTCGATCGTCTTCGCATAATAATTAAAATTATTGGTAGTTTAATAAATCGGCTAAATGATGGCTTTCATCACTAACCCGCTCTTCGATTAATTTACTAAAATATAAGCCGGCAATCGCAATGACCATGCCTGCCATCGTCGGAATGGTCGCCGTTGACACACCGGCGGCCATAGCTCTTGCATTACCTGTACCCGTTACCGCCATCACATCAAACACGCTAATCATCCCCGTGACCGTGCCTAATAAACCCAATAACGGACATAACGCAATTAACAGCTTAATCAAGCGTACCCCGCGTTGCATCTCAATATTAATCGTTGAAATCATCGCTTGGCGAATAAATAAAGCATGAGCAGAACGCTTATCATCGCGTTGTTGCCAATCTTCACAGCAATTTGAACGTATGGCAGGATAATTTAAACGAAAAAATAAAAAACGCTCAATAATCAAACACCACAAACAGATTGCCAATGCCAAAATCACCCATAATACATCGCCTCCCGATGCTAGAAAGCGGTTAATGTCATCAAAAAACACCGCTACTTTCCTGCTCGACGGCTAATAATACCCGCACTTTGCTCATCTAAAATCTGTACTAAATTTTTACTGCGTGATGCCAGTAAATTATGAATAAATAACAGTGGAATCGCGGCACATAAACCTAACATCGTCGTGACCAAGGCTTGTGAAATCCCATTTGCCATTAATTTAGGGTCGCCAGTACCAAATAAACTGATAGATTGAAAGGTTGCTATCATCCCGGTTACAGTACCTAGTAAGCCCAATAATGGAGCCACTGCTGCAAACAGTTTAATCATCGATAAACCTTTTTCTAAGGCAGGCACTTCACGGGTAATCGCTTCATCTAAGACTAATTCAAGCGTATCGGTATCTTCAATAGGATTTTTTTGAAAAGCTATTATGTCAGCAAACATTCCAGGTTTTATTTGACCCAATATATCTTCGACCCTAAGGAGCTTTGCAGTTTCAATTGTTGCACTTTTTAAAGCATCTTTATTAGACATTCCGGCATTTGTCATGAGTATAAACTCTTGCCAGTTATCTCCATGTGCAGATACACCCGAATCAGTTCCAAAGGCTATTTTTACTCCAGCTTTATATGCTTGAGAAAAAGTTGCTTGGATTTGTGGGCCAATTTTTTCTGCTTTAGGTTTCACAAGTGCCGGAAAAAAATTTGGAATCTTGGCTTTTTCTGCTACCCAATCACCAGCCATGATAGTGGGCACATAATAAGTTCCTCTTTCTTTCATTAAACTCATTACTTCTTGATCCATGTATGTTCCATGCTCTATAGAATTAATGCCGGCTATAACAGCTCTTTTCATTCCTTCTTTTCCATGAGCATGAGCTGCTGTCCAAAGCCCATAGTCATTTGCTGTTGAAATAATCGCCAGCAGTTCGTCCTGTGTAAATTGTGGATTTTCACCAGACTTTGCAACGCTAAGAACCCCTCCAGTTGCCGTAATCTTAATTCCGTCTGTTCCATCTTTATACCTTTGTCTTACTGCTTTTATAGCCTCTTCAGGACTATCAATGACTCCATCTTCTGGTGAAGGTGGTGAATAGTCAGCTTTTGCCATTCCATTTGTAGGATCTCCATGCCCCCCAGTCGTAGCAATAGTTTTGCCTGATGTAAAAATTCTTGGGCCAATCACCAATCCTTGATTAATTGCTTCTCTCAGTGAAATAGTCTCCATGCCACCATCACCAACATTTCTCACTGATGTAAATCCAGCCATCAATGTTTTTGATGCTGCATTTGCAGCAAATAATGCGCGATATTCAGGCTCAATTTTAGATTGCCTTTCTGCTTTAGGGACATATTCTTGGGCAAGATGAACATGCATATCCATAAACCCAGGCAATACATAAGACTGCTTTAAATTAACAACTTCGTCATTTTGTGTTGGCGTTGCGTAACCTTTTGTGATTTCTGTTATTTTA